>JBMYLU010000141.1:0-2902 GCA_049596595.1 Flavobacteriaceae bacterium
TATTTGTTGGTGGGAACGTTCATGTTATCAAAAAAGTCCTCTTTGGGCTCCCAAAGCTCTAGGGCATTTCCCTCAGGGTCCAAAACATGTACAAATTTCCCATAAGGGTAGGATTTAATTTCATCGATAATGGTAACCCCAATTTTTTTTAGTTTACCCACTAGCTCTTCAATTTCTTGTACCCTGTAATTTATCATGAAGGGTTTTTGAGAAGGGTCAAAATAATCGGTGTTGTTTGCAAAAACAGACCAGTGGATATACTTCGTTTTTTCGGGATTCTTTGCATTACGCATCTCAAAAGTTGCCCCATAGGGATTTAATATGAGCCCGAGATGTTTCGCATACCATTGTTGTAGTTTTTTTGGTGATTTTGCCTTAAAGAAAACACCGCCAATTCCTGTAATTTTAGGGTCGCTCATGATGCAAGGTTTCGCATAAACAATTTACACCTTTTTTGGTAAAGTGCAATTTTTTAGTAAACCCAAACTTTCTGGACCCACATTAAAAAGTAAATCTAGTACCGAAAGATTTGAGATAAACCCATTTTTTTCTTCAAAAACTTGGGTGTAGGCAACTGCAGCCACTTCCGATTGCTTTTTTACTTCCAATACGCTTCGAACATCTAGGTGTTGAGAGTGTGGATTGTATTTTTCTGAAAATAAAAAAGGGGTTTCAATTCCGATCAATCTTTTTAGGACCTCAAAAAGGCTGATGTTAAATTCATAAAGGCTTGTAAAATTTTTTTGATACAATGGGTAAATAGCGTCTTCGTAAAACTCAAAATAGGGCGATGAGCGATAGGCGGTCTGTAACGATTTCCAATGTTGCGCCTGCCAAGGAAAACTATTGTCAATGGCTACGCTTTTGTAGTGTTGATGCCCTTCTTTCCCCAAATGCTTTATAGGGATGGAGAGCAATAATTTTCCATTTGCCCCGTGAATATACTGTCGGTTGCGTTGCGTTTGTTTTTGGTAGTGATCGTGCTTTTCAAGAACAACGTTTTTTGCTTGTGCCAAATATGCCCAAAGCGTTAATGAACCGCCATAGGCTAGGGGAGCTAATACGGTATCCATTAGGCGTTTTTCTTACGCTTGCGAAGCCAGGCAATACCTTGCCAAAGTGCAATAAAAGCAACAAAATACCAACGATAGGAAACGGGTTCTCCCGATCCACCAACAGTAGTAAATACACGGTTCCAGCGCACGCGCCAGTTGCGCAACCCCTCTGTAAATCCATCTATACTCATCCATACAAAAACGGGTTTCCCCACAATGTGGTCTTCAGGGACAAAACCCCAATACCGACTATCTTCAGAACGGTGGCGGTTGTCGCCCATCATCCAATAATAATCTTGTGAAAAGGTGTATGAAGTTGCCAATTCTCCGTTAATTCTAATCACTTCACCGTTTTTGGAAACGGCGTTGTGTTCATAATCTTGAATGATTTTTTTGTACAACGGCCAAGTTTTAGCGTTGAGCTGTACACTAACACCTCTTTTTGGGATTACTATGGGACCAAATTGGTCTTTGTTCCAATCGTACAAAATATTGTTAGGAAAAAATTCTTCGTTTGGAAACCTAGACGTATTGATGCTTCGTTTTAAACTATCTAGCGGTAGTTTTTTCTGTAGTTCCTCAGCTTCTTTTAATGTTAAAAACAAGGTTTTTCTGCTTTCAAGAATTTCTTTGGCTTGTATGCGATAGGCGCGTACTATTTCAATAGGAAGCCCTTTCGCTCCTGTATATACTTCGAAATTCTTTGGATCTCTATTCCCAAAACCTGTCAAATGCGGAATAAGTGCATTAAGCATGGATTGGTTGATATTTGAGATGAAAAATTTTCGATTAAGGTCGTTGTATCCCATCTCGATTAATTTCCTGGCAGAAATTCCTTTGCTGTTATATGCGGTATAGGTATACAGTGGTTTGGCCCGGTCGGGCATAATGGATTGCTCCCCATCAATATGAATAATACCATTGACAATAGAAAGCGTATCGCCCGGTAGGGCAACGCAACGCTTTACGTAGTTCGATTTTTTATCCACAGGCTTTTCTACCCCGGCTTCTTTTCTAAAAAATTGGCGCACCGTATCTGCTGGCCAACTAAATACCACAATATCATTGCGTTTTATTTTTTGAAGTCCGGGAAAACGGGAATAGGGGAGTTGTGGTTTTTTTAAATACGAGCGCACTTTAGCCAGCGGTATGGTGTCGTGTACCATGGGAAATGAAATTGGTGTTTGTGGTGTTCGTGCGCCGTAATGGAATTTGCTCACCAACAGAAAATCACCCACCAACAAACTTTTTTCTAACGAACTTGTGGGGATGATGAAAGGCTGCATAAAATAGGCGTGAACCAGCGTAGCAAAAACCACTGCATAAATTATAGAGCCGATGAATTGTCCAAAACCGCTTTGAGGCTCTAACGATCTGTCGGAACGATAATTTACCTCTGCTACGTAATTGAGGTAAAACCCATAAAATCCTAAGGTTGCCCACGAAAGAAAGCTGTCTACAAGGCTTGTTTTTCCAAAACTCCTTGAAGTTTCTACCCAAATTACGGGGAGCATCAATAGGTTCACAATTGGAATATACAAAAGAACTACCCACCATTGTGGGCGTTTGATAATTCGTAACAAGACCATCGAATTGTAGAAGGGAATAAGTGCCAAAAGGGGTGAAAACCCGGCTTTCTTATAGAGTTTCCACAGCTTAATAAAAATATACACTTGGCAAAGTGCTACGAATAAAATCCATTGAGAAGTAGTCATATTAGCTGTAAGATTAGGTGATGTTTAAGACGTCGTTCATGGTAAAAATACCATTTTTTCCTACAATCCACTCGGCAGCCACCACGGCACCTAGCGCAAATCCATCTCGATTGTGTGCAATGTGCGCTATCT
>JBMYLU010000142.1:0-2900 GCA_049596595.1 Flavobacteriaceae bacterium
GTTTTTTATAACATGTGTGTTCTAAAATTAATCGGCTTTATATGGAATAGAATTACCTATATTTGCCATTCATTTTATGCAGATGCACGATTCATTAAAGGAGTCTGGACGCTATAGATATTTTGAAAAAGGAGAAGGCGTTCCGCTTGTAATTCTACATGGCTTAATGGGGGGGTTAAGCAATTTTGATGGTGTTGCCAATCATTTTCCCGCCTTAGGCTATAAGGTTATTATCCCTGAGCTTCCCTTATATGACTTGCCTTTGCTGAAAACGAATGTCAAGCAATTTGCGCTTTATTTAAAAGACTTTATCACGCATTTGGGTGAGGAAAAAGTGGTTCTTATCGGAAACTCTTTGGGCGGACACATTGGCTTGCTTCACACAAAGCTATTCCCTGAAAAAGTGAAGGGCCTACTGATTACAGGCAGCTCTGGCCTATATGAAAGTGCCATGGGAGAAAGCTACCCAAAAAGAGAAGATTACGAATACATTAAGAAAAAAACAGAGGATGTTTTTTATGACCCTGCTGTAGCCACCAAAGAGGTGGTAGATGATGTGTTTAAAACTGTAAATGACCGCAAAAAACTCATCAAAATTCTCACTATCGCAAAAAGTGCCATTAGACATAACATGGCGAAAGAATTGCCAAAAATAACCACGCCAACTGGAATCATTTGGGGAAAGCAAGACGCAGTAACGCCACCCAATGTAGGCGAAGAATTTCATAAGCTTTTGCCAAACTCTACCCTTTACTGGATTGACAAATGTGGTCACGCACCTATGATGGAACATCCAGATACCTTCAACAAATACATGACGGACTGGCTTACCGCCAATAATATGTAAGCCATGCACATTAAAAATGCACGGTTTGTCGATAGCAACACTAGTGTAGCACAATGCCCAAGTGCTTCATTACCAGAGTTTGCTTTTATTGGTCGTTCAAACGTGGGCAAGTCGTCTCTCATAAATATGCTGACGTCGAGAAAACAGTTGGCAAAAACATCAGGAAAACCTGGAAAAACTCAGCTTATTAATCATTTTCTAATTAATACGAATTGGCACTTGGTTGATTTACCTGGCTACGGGTACGCAAAGGTTTCCAAAAAGGATAAAAAGATATTTCAGCAGTACATAACAGATTATTTTTTGATGCGCGAACAATTGGTTACTGCGTTTGTTCTAATTGATATTCGCCATGAGCCTCAAAAAATTGATTTGGATTTTATGGAGTGGATGGGCACAAATCAAATTCCATTTGCCATTATCTTCACTAAAGCCGACAAGCTTTCACAACGCACTATTCAGCCCACAGTAACGCAATACCTCAATACGCTTTTAGAAGGAGCATGGGCAGAGGCACCGCCTCATTTCATCACCTCATCTGCTTCATCTGTAGGCAAAGAAGAAGTGTTAGGCTATATCGAAACCTTACTTTAAGTATTCTTTTTGACTTGCTTCAAATTGCGTTCCGAAGCAAAAAAATCACAAAATTGCTGCATTGCCTCCGCCATTTGAGCATCTTCAGTAGCCCTTAAATACGACTCGCGTATTCCAACAAGCGTTTGATGCACAAACACCTGCATTTGATCAACAGGCATTTCTTTAGTCCACAAGTCAATACGTGCGCTTTCCTGACTTTCTTTGTCCCATGTGCTGAGAAAAAAAGCTTCCATGGGTTGTTGTTTTACTCCCCCATCGGGAGCAGACCAATGCATGTTTTCAGGAGTTTGATTCGCATCTAAAGTTACGTCTAGTGTAATGGCAGTTTTTCGTTGCATGTTATGGATTATATTTCGATTTTTTTAATAGTTCTTGCGCATCGATTGTCAATACTTGATGAAGACTAGCACCGCTGCGTTCTTGATAGGCTTTCACAATACGATACCCTACCCATTGCCCTATTCTACCGGGAGAATTTACGTCAAGAGTAGTGTAAAACTTTGAATACGGACCGGGCATTAAAAAACGAAAACGAAGGTTCTCGTCTGTAGAAAACAAAAGTTCATTATCCACAAAATAGCGCCATATCGTTTCTTCGTGCTCTACTGCCCAGTCCCATTGTTCTTGAGTGTATTGAATGTGCTGGTTTTGCAAAATGTCAGGAGCAAGATATTCGTGAAGCAAAAGGCGTTTACCGTGAGCGATACAATGAGCCAAAAATGTTCTATTTTCAGCCCTGGGTACAAATCTAGGGGACAGCGCATCAATAATTTCAGCCTCCAAATGATTAGGCATTAACTTCTCTCTTATGTGCTTTGGAATACCCTCGTAAAGTGGGTGATTTGACCCAAGGTACGTATCAATAGAAATCAACAATAAACTATCGGCATCAACAGCACGAAGCGAATAATCAACGTCTGTTAAAAGCGTTATAACTTTTTTTGGCAACGGCTCATTTGGGAAATAGAATTTCACGTGTTTGAATACATTTTCTGTACGCAATTTCAATTCATTTTTAAAAAGCGGTTGCGTTGCTTGAAAAAGTGCCTGCTGGAGCGAGTCTGTTCGTTTTTTCATCCAAACATTGTCGGGTGTTTGAGTCGGAAAAAAGTACGGAAATGTGTTTTTTATCTTTTGTAAAGGGGTGTCCAAATCGCCATAGAAAAGGCTTTCAAAGCGAACAAAATCTATTTCTATTTCGGGTAACTCATTTGTTTTAGGATGTTTCGAGGTAGTGCACCCAAAAACCATTAAGAACACAACAAGTAACACCACTTTTGTGTGCCAAAAAAATGACTTAATTTTACAGAGAATTCCAATTTCCATTACGGTTATAAAGATACGAATGCTATGAAAAACAATGAAGTAATCGATTATATCACCAATTGGTTGGCGGCTTATGCCAAAGAAAATAAAATGAAGGGATTTGTTGTTGGTGTGTCAGGCGGTATCGACT
>JBMYLU010000143.1:0-2889 GCA_049596595.1 Flavobacteriaceae bacterium
GTGCCAAATCAACGGCGTCTGTAATGGCTTTGGCTTCTTTGTCCATGTCAAAGTGCGTAAGCATCATTGCTGCCGAAAGAATCATGGCAATGGGAGTTGCAATACCTTTCCAGCACCTTGTGGAAATGAACCGTGGATAGGCTCAAACAACGCGTGCTTTTCACCAACAGAAGCCGATGGCAACAATCCAATGGAGCCACCAATAACACTTCCTTCATCAGATATAATATCCCCAAAAAGGTTACTTGTAAGAATAACATCAAACTGATTTGGTGCTAATATCATTTGCATGGCAGCGTTGTCTACGAACAAAAAGCGAAGTTCTACGTCGCTGTATTCGGCTTTGTGTAATTCGGTAACTACCCTGCGCCACAATCTGGAAGACTCCAATACATTTGCTTTGTCAATAAGAGTTAGGATATTCCGTCTTTTTCTAGCAGCAGCAAATGCCAAATGTGCAATACGCTCAATTTCCCCACGGGTATATTGGCATAAATCGGAAGCCGTGTTTTGGTCCTCTGATAACTTCTTTTCACCAAAATAAATACCGCCTGTAAGTTCGCGATACATTTCAAAATCGGTACCCTTTACGCGCTCTTCTTTTAGCGGAGACTGATGCAAAAGTGCATCAAATGTTTTTACGGGTCGGATATTGGTAAATAACCCTAATGCCTTTCTAATGGCAAGTAGCCCTTGCTCTGGACGCACTTTTGCTGTGGGGTCGTTGTCGTATTTTGGATCGCCAATAGCACCAAAAAGTACGGCATCGCTTGCCAAACTTGCTTCTAGAGTAGCCTTAGGAAGTGGTTCGCCTGTTTTATCAATGGCAATGGCACCCATATCTGCGTAGGTGTATTCGAATTCATGCCCGAATTTTGAAGCAACAGCATTTAAAACTTTTACGGCTTCTTGTACGATTTCCGGTCCAATCCCATCTCCAGGAAGTACTGTAATTTGTTTTTTCATGTTAAGGTGTTCTATAGGTGTTACGAACGATTTTGTTCAAATGCCTCGATGGCTTCTTTTTGACTCAATAAGTAGTCGATGTCATCATAACCGTTGAGCAAACACATCTTTTTGTAAGCGTTAAGCTCAAAGGGAACTACAATTCCAGCTTCGGGTACATGAAGTTCTTGGGCTTCCAAATCAATTTTTGCTTGCGTGGCAGGATTTTTTTCAATAGCAGCAAAAAGCTGTTGCAGCACTTCTGGGCTTACCTGAATCGGGAGTATCCCGTTGTTTAGGGCATTTCCTCTAAAAATATCGGCAAAGAAAGAAGAGACCACTACGCGAAATCCATAATCTGCCAAGGCCCATGCAGCGTGCTCACGACTTGATCCACAGCCAAAATTGTTTCCTGCTACTAGAATTGAGCCAGAGAAAGTAGTGTCATTTAATACGAAATCTGCTTTGGGTTGATTATCAGTGGTAAAACGCCAATCGCGAAATAAATTTTCACCAAACCCATTTCGGTCAGTGGCTTTTAAAAATCGTGCGGGGATAATTTGGTCAGTATCCACATTTTCAACGGGGAGCGGGACCATACCGCTTTCTAAAACTTCAAACTTTTCCATAATTACTGTTGACTTACATCTACAATTTTTCCAGCTACAGCCGCTGCTGCTGCCGTTACTGGGCTTGCCAATAGGGTTCGTGCGCCTTGTCCTTGGCGTCCTTCAAAATTTCTATTGGACGTAGAAACACAATATGCTCCTGCGGGGATTTTATCGTCGTTCATTGCCAAACAGGCAGAACACCCCGGTTGACGCAAAATAAATCCTGCTTCTTCAAAGATTGCATCTAGCCCTTCGGCAACAATTTGTTTGGCTACTTGTTGCGAACCGGGTACAATAAGCGCCGAAACATCTGGCGATTTTTGTTTTCCTTTCACATAGGTAGCAGCAGCCCTAAAATCTTCAATTCTCGAATTGGTACAACTTCCAATAAACACATGGCTGATAGGCAGGTTAAGCATATTGCTTCCTGCTTTTAGCCCCATGTAATTTAGGGATTTTATAAAACTTGCATCGTCCAATTCTGGAATTGAATCTCCGATTTTTATTCCCATTCCAGGGTTTGTGCCATAGGTAATCATCGGGCGGATATCGGCAGCATCGAATGTATATTCCGTGTCAAATGATGCGCCTTCGTCTGTTGGAAGTGTTTTCCAATGCGCAATTTTACGTTCTAGTTCCTCGTCTTTTGGTGCAAACTCACGCCCCGAAACATAATCAAATGTGGTTTGGTCGGGTGCAATCATTCCACCACGCGCACCCATTTCAATACTCATGTTACACACCGTCATGCGTCCTTCCATACTCATTTCTTCAAAAACAGATCCGGCAAATTCCACAAAATGCCCCGTTCCAGCATCAGTACCTAATTTTGAAATAATGTATAGAATAACATCTTTGGGTTGCACATCAGGGTGTAGATCTCCCGATACAGTAACACGCATACTTTTTGGCTTTGCCACCAACACACACTGGCTAGCAAATACCTGTGCCACTTGGCTTGTCCCAATCCCAAACGCAATGGTGCCAAAAGCACCGTGTGTAGAAGTGTGACTATCGCCACAAACCATGGTCATGCCGGGTTGGGTAACGCCAAGTTCAGGACCAATTACGTGAACAATACCTTGATAGGGGTGTCCGAGTCCATAGAGTGTAACCCCGTGTTTTTGACAGTTTTCGGTGAGTTGCGCCACTTGTTTTCGTGAGAGCGCATCTTGAATCGGCAAATGCTGATTTTCGGTGGGTACATTATGGTCGGCAGTAGCCACAACCTGTTGGGGTCTAAAGAGAGGAATGTCTTTTTTTTCCAACACATTAAACGCCTGTGGGCTGGTTACTTCGTGTATTAAATGCTTGTCAATGTACAGGATGTCTG
>JBMYLU010000144.1:0-2815 GCA_049596595.1 Flavobacteriaceae bacterium
CTACATTACCATGGAAAGGTGAGAAATTGGGCGTTTTTGAAACCCGCCGCCACTATACCAATTACTTTAAGGGCATTCCTGATTTTAAACCCTACCGCCAACGCCTCGTTACCGAAGACGACCCAGCAGATGTGTTTGCTGTTTTGGATGAGATTGAAGCGCTTTTTGCGGCTTCGGTTTAGTCAGAATTCCTTTCACTACCCCCGAAGTCAGCCACGCCACGAGGGTGCTTAGCCCGCCCACAACAAGCAATACTGTCCATAGCGCAGACCACTCTAACACCACAGGATAAGGCAAATACGACCCGGGAATTTGCACTAGCGCATAGGTTTTTTGCAGCCACACAAACACAATCGCAAGCAGTAGCCCCATACCGCCTCCCACAAGGGATAGAAGGAGTCCTTGCGTAAAAAATACGGTGCGCAACGTCGTTTGGGGTGCACCCAGCTGGTGTAGCGTTTTAATGTTTTCCTTTTTTTCCAAGAGCGTCATAATAATAGCCCCCACAACGTTAAAGAGGGCAATTAGCACCACGAGCGTAAGAATGGCAATTACGGCAACACGTTCGGTTTGGAGCATTTTGTAGAGCGCAGGGTTGCGCCCTGTTTTGGTGAGTACGCGGTAGTCATCTCCAAGTTGTTGCTGCAAGGTGGTTTGCACTTCGGCATCGTCAGTGTTAGGCTGTAGTTTTATATACAGCGCCGAGGCTTGATGCGCAGGCAATTGTAACACCTTTTGTACCATAGAAAGTGGGGCAAAAGCGGTGGTTTCGTCTAGGGATTCACCCAGTTGAAACACGCCCCGAACCAGTGCGGTTTGTGCCCGAAAAGGCTGTTGATTTAGTACGCTTTTCCTTTTTTGATTTGGCACCAAAAGCGTTATTCCCTCGGGGTGATCGTAGGCAGACCCGTCAAGTTGCGACAACACGCCAATACCCAAAACGAGTTCGTAAGCGTTGGGTTCAACCCATTCGCCTACCATGGTTTCGCCGGCAACTACACGGCTAAACAAACTGTCTACCCCGATAATGTTGGCAAAAGCGGTGCGGTCTTCAAAGCGTAGCATCATTTCTTGGGAAAGCGTAGCGGAAACAAGACTAATCTCGGACTGTGTTTTTAGCACGGCAAGCGCAGTATCTTCTGTATTAATATAAGGGTCTTTTGCAGCCTCGATATAAATGTCGGGGTCAAAAGCGTGGGTAAATTCCAAGCCAAATTCCCGCAATCCGCCAAAGACAGAAAGCACAATAAAAAAGGCAAAAACCGCTACGCCTACCACAAAAGCTGCAAATCGGCTAATGAGCGTTACGGCTATTTTTTTCCGTAGCCCAAAGGTGTAGCGTAACGCAAGTAAGCGGATAAAGCGCATCTTATTTTTTCAAAGGGTCGTTTTTGCGGGTCAACGAAGCCTCAATCGCATCGATATATTCGAGGGAGTCGTCCAAATAAAAAATCAGGTCGGGCACTTTGCGCAAGTCGTTGCGGAGGTGCTGCGCCAAATCGTGTTTAAGGACATTTTTGTTACTCTTAATGCCATCCAAGACTTCTTTGGCTTTGTTGTGCGGAAAAATAGACAGATAGATTTTCGCCACACTTAGGTCAACGGTTATGCCCACTTTGGAGACCGAAAGCACCAAGTTTTTAACCCCTTGCGCGCGGATGGCACCCTGCAAAAGGGCGGTTATTTCTTGCTGCAAAAGCGCATTGATTTTTTTCTGCCGTTGTGTTTCCATGTGTCAAAAGTACTAATAACACAGGCAAACCTGTATTTTTACGTATGGATTTTCCCATTCGCAAGATTGTGCATATCGATATGGATGCGTTTTTTGCCTCGGTAGAGCAGTTGGACAACCCCGAACTTCGAGGAAAGCCCATTGCCGTGGGCGGAGGTTCCGAGCGTGGGGTGGTGGCAGCGGCAAGCTATGAGGCGCGCCCCTTTGGGGTGCGTAGTGCGATGTCGGGCAGGCAAGCCAAAAAGCTATGTCCTGAGCTGATTTTCGTACCATCCAACGGGGCGCGCTATCGGGAAGTCTCCGAGCAAATTCGCGAAATTTTTTACGAGTACACCGATTTGGTAGAGCCACTCTCGCTGGACGAAGCCTATTTGGATGTTACTCAAAACAAAAAGGGAATGGTGTCGGCAACGCAAATTGCCACAGAAATACGCACTAAAATTCAAGTCAAAACCCAACTCACCGCCTCGGCAGGGATTTCCATCAATAAGTTTTTGGCAAAAGTGGCGAGTGACTACAACAAACCAAACGGACAAAAAACCATCCCCCCTGAGGAGGTGTTGTCATTTATGGAAGCGTTGGACGTTCGGAAGTTTCACGGTATTGGAAAAGTAACCGCCGATAAGATGTATCGGTTGGGGATTTATACCGGGGCAGATTTAAAAAAACGCAGCCTTGAGGAGCTCAACGAAAAATTTGGGAAGTCGGGCGGATATTATTACCATGTGGTGCGGGGCATTCACACCAGCGAAGTTAAACCTTTGCGAATTGCAAAATCTGTAGGCGCAGAACGGACCTTTTCCAAAAACCTGTCTAGTGAAATCTATATGGAAGAACGTCTTGCCGAAATTGTAGCAGCACTACAAAAGCGCATGGGTAAGAAGAAAGTTGCCGGAAAAACAGTAACCTTAAAAATAAAGTATTCCGATTTTGTCATTCAAACGCGTAGTAAGACTTTGCCGCTTTATATTTCGGACGGGAGCCTTATTTTAGAAGAAGCCAAAAAGCTGTTGTATCAAGAAGAGCTACAAGATTCTGTTCGCCTGTTGGGCGTATCCTTATCAAATTTCAAAAACGAAAAAC
>JBMYLU010000145.1:0-2770 GCA_049596595.1 Flavobacteriaceae bacterium
GCAACCCTCAATACTCTGCTTTTCTAGCGGCACCAAAAACCACCAAAAAGGAATTGTAAGAACCTATCAAAGTTGGCAACATAGTTTTTCCATAATCGCAAAAGAAATAACCGATTTTCCAACGGCAAGGGCAATTGTTTTGGGGTCACTCCCCTACTCCTTATCGCTTTTTGGAGCTATGGAATCTGTACAGCGCGGAAAAAGACCATTGCTTTTCCCCACACAAAACCTTCGGTTTTATACAACACTTGACCCCAAGGAAAACTATATCCTATGGGCTACACCTTCGCACTGTTCGTTTTTTATTCATGCCTTAGCAATAGCCCTGATAAAACCCATCGAAACGGTAAAATATGTTTTTGTAGGGGGTGCACATTTTTCAAACCAGCTACGTAGTCAGTTGCAAAAAGTTTTTCCAAAGGCTCACATTTATTCCTTTTATGGAGCTTCCGAAACAAGTTTTATAGCCCTGAAAAGTCCTGATGACGCTTCTGAAAGTGTGGGAGTGCTATGCCAAGGTGTGACGCTTTCTGTTAAAGATGAAAACAACCAAAAACCGTCCAACGATAGGCCAGGAACGCTTTGGGTAAAAAGCAATCAAGTGTTTGATTCCTATTTGCATAAAGATCAGAAAATAAATCAATTAGATGGTTTTATTTCAATTAATGATACAGGATTTTTAGACAACCAAAATCGCCTATTTTTTTCAGGGAGAACAGCTCGAAAAGTTTCCATTAGCGGGCATATTATTGACTTAGACACACTTGAAAAGTGGTATAAAAAGGTATTGCAAAATGAAGATCTTGTCCTTTTTGTTAAGCCGAATGAAACAAAGGAAAACACATTGATTTTATGTGCAAAATATCCTATCGCAGAAAACCAATGGCAACCCCTTAAAAAAAAGGCTTTAAGGGAACTAGGCACACAGGGAGTTGCTAAAAAATGGGTACATTGCCCCGAGTGGCCGTTGCTTAAAAACGGTAAAGTAGATATGCAAAAACTAAAATCCTTCCTTTGAAAAAGCGAAAAGCCTATATCATCTCGGCGGTACGTACCCCCATTGTTCCTGTTGGCGGTGCACTAAAGAATATTCCCGTGCATGAAATGGCTGCTGAAATTCTTATCGAAGCCCTTAGGCGTAAAAACCTTCCCAAATCGGCAGTAGATGCTGTTTTTGTATCCAACGCCATGGGTGGGGGCGGAAATATCGCACGACTTTGCACGCTTACCGCTGGGTTTTCAAACCAGATTTTGGGCACTACCGTTGATAGGCAATGCGTAGGCGGTTTAGATGCCATTTTTCAGGCAGCAAAGCAAATCCAACAGGGTGAGGCAAACCTAATTTTAGCGGGTGGCGCAGAATCCTTTTCCCTAAGACCCGAACGGCATTATCCAAATAAATGGAACGAAAAACCTGCCTTACTGGAACGTCCTCCCTTTTTTCCAACCGATGACCCTACCCTTCCGCTGGGAGATGCTATAAAAACCTTAAAAAAGGAATACAGCATCAGCGATAAAGAAGAATATGAATGGGCACAAAACAGCCACCAAAAGGCAATCGCAGCTAAAAAAAGCTTCGCCAAAGAAATTCACTTTATTGGCACTAGTAAAGAAATAGACCCTTTTGCCAGAGAAATCTCATGGGAAACCTTTAAAAAATCAGAAGAAAGGTTTGGACACACACACCCGTGTAACACCGCACCCAAAGCCGACGGGGCTGCCTTTGTAGCCATAGCTTCTGAGGAGATTGTTAAGAAATATACCCTCTCCCATTGCGTTGAAATTATAGATGGGTTTACTCTTGGTGGTGACCCCGAAAAATTCCCAATACTCCCTGCCGAAGCGATGAAGAAACTATTAGTTAGAAACACCCTTTCTTGGGATAACATTTCCCATATCGAACTGATGGAAGCCTACGCTACGCAAGCCATTTTGTGTGCAAAACTTAGTAACGCTCCCCTTGCGAAGATAAACCCCCATGGCGGGGCAATTTCGCGAGGGCATCCCATTGGAGCTTCTGGGGCGGTGTTGGCAACCCATTTGTTTCATTCCGTAGAAAATAAATCTCTAGGCATGGCAGCCATTGCCGGATCGGGTGGTTTGGCAAGTGTGTTGTTGGTAAAATCAGCACAATTATCTCATTAGCAACACTACCAATCAATCGGCGGCTTCCCCTGCTTTTCAAAATAGGCATTGGCTTGGCTAAAATGCTTATTCCCAAACCACAACCCACGGTTAGCACTTAAAGGCGATGGATGTCCGGCTTCCAACACCAAATGTTTGGAACGGTCAATGTGTTTGCCTTTTTTCTTGGCGTAGTTCCCCCACAACATAAACACCACTCCGGAGGTTTTTTCAGAAAGCACAGCAATAATGGCATCGGTAAAGGTTTCCCACCCTTTGTTTTGATGGCTGCCCGCCTGCCCTGCACGAACGCTAAGCGTTGCATTGAGCAACAATACCCCTTGCGAAGCCCAAGAAGTTAATGTACCACTTTGCGGATAGGGGTTGCCCACATCGGTTTCCAGTTCTTTAAAGATATTGATAAGCGACGGCGGATGCGCAACCCCTTCGGGAACAGAAAAACACAACCCGTGTGCCTGCCCGGGTCCGTGGTAAGGGTCTTGCCCTAAAATCACCACTCGGACGCTAGTTTCCATGAATAGAGGTGCTTACTTAATTGTTGAGCATACCGAAGCGCTCCACGTTATTGATGTCAATAGTGGCAATCGCTCTAACAAGGCTAAAAATCAAGAAGACACTAGCTCAA
>JBMYLU010000146.1:0-2696 GCA_049596595.1 Flavobacteriaceae bacterium
TTTGGTACTATCCATTCACGTACACGTGAATGGATTTTCTTTTTTCACCCATCAAAAGTCGACGCAAAAGGCTGGTCTTATCTACCGCAAAACATATACAGAAAATGTTCCTGTTGAGAAACTACACAATGAGATTCACGCGGATTTAAAAAAACAACATATCCTTGGTAAACATTTTGATGAAGTGCGTTGTTGCGTAGAGAACAATTTAGCAACACTTGTGCCGAAACCTCTTTTTGAAGAAGCATCACTTCACGATTACGTAAAATCAGATATTGACGTCCGCACAAATGATTTTGTCACACACGACAACTTACAAGACATTGATTGGATTACTGTATATGTGCCTTACGTAAACGTAAACAATATGCTTATTGATGCATTCGGCTCGTTTACCTACTATCATGCGGTTAGTGTTTGGCTGCGAGCACTATCTAAACACAGTAAGGCAGATGGTGAATTTGTTTGGAGCCTATACAAAGAAAACAACCACATTCACGTTGCGCTTCTTCAACATAAAAAACTTCAGTTTTACAATTGTTTTGAGGCTAAAAACCCTAAGGATATTGCTTATTTTGTATTGCTCACCGCTGAAAAACACGGCTTTAGCCCGAATGAAGTTCCACTCTATGTTGTTGGCGGTATAGCACCTGATGACGCAACCTACAAAGCCCTTTACACGTTTGTTCGAAGCATTAATTTTCTAGAACCTGAGCACACATACATTTTTGCATCTCCGCGATTAAACGCACACCAGGAGTTCTGTTTATTAAATCTATTTTGATGCGCATCATTTCCGGCACATTAAAAGGGCGACGTATAAGTCCACCCAAAAACTTACCTGTACGCCCCACAACAGATCGCGCCAAAGAGGGGCTCTTCAATATTTTAGCACATCAATACGACTTTGAGACATGTACGGCACTCGACTTATTTGCGGGTACAGGAAGCATTAGTTATGAGTTTGCCTCTAGGGGCGTTACTGCGATTACTGCGGTAGATAAATATTTACAATGTGTACAATTCATAGCCAAAACTTCAAAAGACTTAGGACTTCCCATTACTCCAGTGCGTGCATCTGTTGAGCGCTTTTTTGAACGCTTTTTTTCAAGTTACACTTTTGTTTTTGCAGACCCACCATATGCATATACCCTCGAGGATTATCAGCAACTCGTCGAGAGTATTTTCAAATGTAATGCTGTACAAAAAGGCGGATTGCTCATTGTTGAACACGCTGAACACATTGACTTATCGGGTTTAGCGCATTACGATAAAGCGAGAAATTATGGCGGTTGTGTGTTTTCCTTCTTCGAGGTTTAGGTTATTTTTGCCCTGCACGAAACAAATATTCTTTTTCTTCTTTAGTAAGGCTTTCATAGCCAGAAGCTGCAATTTTATCTAAAATGGCATCAATCTTTTTTTGACTAATTCCAGATGACGTTTTAGCTGGACGCTTTCGTTTTGACCTTCTTTTAGGTGCTTTAGATTTTTCAAAAAGAGATGTCACACTACCCACAACATTCATAAACCAGCCACCAATATCATTTCCTTTTAAAAAACTACGCTGGTATAGATACCCCCACAGCGCACCGCCCAAATGGGCGATATGCCCACCAGCATTTGCAGTGGGTATTTGCGCCACATCTAAGAAAATAAACAGTAGAGCGATATACTTTAAGGGAACAGAAAACATAAACACTCTGATGGGTGAATTAGGCATATAGGATGCCATAAAAATGAGTACCGCCATAACCCCAGCAGAACTGCCAATTAGCATAGATGACCGTGATTGAAAAGCAGGAAAAATATTATAAGCGAGTAGATAAACGATTCCACCCGTGATAATACCTACAAAAAACGTATTGAGTAATAGCTTTTCTTGGAACAGATTCAGCATCAACCCTCCAGCAATATAGAGAAGCAGCATATTCCAAAAAATATGCCCCAAAGAGCCGTGAAAAAAGCCGTAGGTAATTATTGTCCACGGGCGAACAAGTAGAGTTTCTACATCTGCGGATAGCTCAAAGAATGTTAGCCATCCAGAGAAAGAGCTGTTAAACAGAAAGAAAAACGTATTGAGCAATAAAGGCACTACAAAGAGTATTGCCATAATGGCGATAAGTTTTTCCAATGTGTTGAATCGCGCATATCGAATGCGAATGTTTTGCCAAAAGTCCATTAATTCCAACGGTTTTGATTAAACTGATTGCGTTTCCAATACCACATCATCAAGAACCCGGTAACAGCACCTCCTACATGGGCAAAATGCGCAATGGGTCCCATAGAATAGGACGAAAAGCCAAAAAATAAATCCATTAACAATACTAGTGGGACAAAGTATTTGGCTTTGATAGGTATGGGCAGAAAGATCAGCATAAGCTCAGCATTGGGAAACATAAACGCAAAAGCAACCAAGACACCGTAAAGTGCCCCCGACGCTCCTACCATAGTAACATTGAATAACGACTGACTTTGCTGCAAGGAACGGTATATTTCATCTAAGGCATAGCCTTGCGCCACCAAATCATCCACCCATCCTTGAATTTGAAGGTGATATACGAGGATTTGCAGCAGTGCTGCTCCCAACCCCGTTGAAAGGTAAAAGAACAAGAATTTTTGCTTGCCCCACATTTGTGCTAAGGGCGACCCAAACATCCAAAGCCCAAACATATTAAACAAAATATGCGAAATACTCC
>JBMYLU010000147.1:0-2406 GCA_049596595.1 Flavobacteriaceae bacterium
TTTGGAAGCCGAAGGGCGCGACTACCCCGACCATGTGATTGCCTCTCTGGGGCGTATACGCGTACCCCTATTGACCTGACGTCGGCAAAAAAAGCCTTTGGCGATAAAAAGTCGTTTAATCTCAAAACCCTACTGTTAAGTATTCCAAAAATTGCCCTCCCTATGTTTCTTTTTTATGTGGGCGTATTGATTCACAGCAAAAGTATGGGCATTGCTTTAGTGGCTTTGGTGGGTGTTCTAGGCTTTGCCTTTCGCAACCTTGTTTTTGGATGGATTGAGAAAATCTACCAACACGAAAAACATCAAACGCTGCAAGCGTATAAACAAAAGAACACATGATTGATATTCACTCCCTTTCGAAAACCTACGGCGAGCAAACCGTACTTGATATTGAACAGTTGCATATTCCTGCCGGACAAACGTTTGGGCTAGTAGGCAACAACGGTGCCGGAAAAACAACGCTTTTTAGTCTGATGCTAGACCTTATTCCCCCTAGCTCGGGAACAGTTACCAACAATGGTGTTGTGGTACAAAAAAGCGAAGCTTGGAAACCGCATACCGCAGCGTTTTTAGATGAAAGTTTTCTGATAGGCTACCTCACCCCCGAGGAGTATTTTGCCTTTATCGGCGGACTTCGTGGCATGAAAAAAGAAGCGGTTACCGATGCCCTTGAGGCCTATGCCGACTTTTTTCACGGCGAGGTATTGGAGCAAAAGAAGTATATCCGTGACTTGTCTAAAGGAAACCAAAAAAAGGTGGGTATCGTGGGAACCTTACTTTCCAATACTCCCGTGGTTGTGCTAGATGAACCCTTTGCCAACCTTGATCCTACTACCCAAATCAGGCTTAAAAATTTATTGAAGGAAGAGGCGAGTGCAACAGGAAAAACGTTTTTGATATCTAGCCACGATTTGCAGCACGTAACTGAAGTTTGCGACCGCATTGTGGTATTACATAAAGGAAAAGTTGTTCGAGACGCGCAAACCTCAACAGATACACTAAAGGAGTTGGAGGCGTTTTTTCGCGAACAGTTGTAAAATGTACATACTAAAGCTCCTTTTTTACAGTTTTTATCTTAGGTTTATGACATGAAAAAAATTCTACTTTTTTTCGGGTTAATTGTGTTTACGGTAGGATGCTCTACCAAAAAGAATGGTGCGCTAAATCGTGCCTATCACAGTACCACCTCCAAATTTAATCCGCTGTTTAACGGGGAAGAAGCCTTGCGGTATGGGGTCTTGGATATCACACAAAAAAAGCAAGACAATTATTGGTTGCGCCTTTCTGTTGACCCTTATGACCTGCCAGACCCCTACAGTTATGAAGAAATAACTAACGAATTTTTTGACCGCGCCGAAGAAAAAGCCATATTAACGGTGCAAAAGCACTCCATGCTAATCAATGGCGAACAGCGCAACAAACAAATTGCAAAAGCCTATTTACTTCTTGGTAAGGCACGCTATTTTAATGGGCGTTACCTACAGGCTGTAGAGGCATTTACATACATAATTAAAAACATGTCCGACTCTAGCGAGGCTATCGAAGCAGAATTGTGGCGCACCAAAAGCTATTTGGAAATGGGGCAAAACGGGCGTGCTGCGCGTGAGCTGACCAATATCTCAGCATCCGCGACCTTGACCTCAGCGCAATATGCCGCTGTACAGGCGGCACGTGCCGATGCGCTACTCAGAGAAGAAAAAGACACCCTTGCCACACAACCGCTTATGTTGGCATTAGCTACCGAAAAGTCGGCAGCCAAACGTGGGCGCTATGCCTATTTGTTGGGGCAGGTTTATGACGACCTTGAATATGCGGACTCTGCCATGGTTGCCTACGGGCAGGTATTGGACTTAAATCGGCGTGTGCCTAGAGAATTGTGGATTCATGCGCGCTTAGCACAATTGAGAAACAATACCCCAAAAGATGAAGAAACCCTCAAGGCATACCGAAAATTACTTCGCAGCGATGAAGACCGCAGGTTTCGAGATAAAATTCACTATTTTTATGGAGCGTACTTACTCAAAGGGGCGGATACGCTCAACGGTGAAAAAGCACTCAATGCTTCGCTGAAAACGGACACCCAAGACCGTTATTTAAAATCGCTTATTTATGAGCAATTGGCAGCCAACAGAATGGATCAAGTGGCGTTTGTAACCGCTGGTGCCTATTTGGACAGTACGCTTCAAAATCTTGAAGAAAAAACACGTCGGTACCGAAAGCTCAACCGGCAACGCAAAAAATTAGATGATATCATTTCTTACGAAAAAACCATTGCCGAAACTGATAGCCTGTTGACGTTAATGCGCATGAATCCCGACGAGCAAAAGCAAGTAGTAAATGAATACATAGACAAACTCAAAAAAGAAAAAGCCCAAGCGGAAGCGCTTGCCAAAAAAGGAGACCTAA
>JBMYLU010000147.1:2416-2696 GCA_049596595.1 Flavobacteriaceae bacterium
GAAGTTTTTACTTTTATAACAGTCGGCAAGTTGATGCCGGAAAGCGCGAATTTGAGCGCGATTGGGCAAACGTTGCCCTAGCAGACAACTGGAAATTCAATCCTAATGTTAATGCTGTATTTACGCCATCTCCAATAGAAAATACAACTGAAGAAACTACCGAAGATCCCGCATTTAATCCACAAACCTATTTGGCACAAATTCCACCGGCGGCTGCTCAAGATAGCCTTCAAGAATTGCAACACGAAGCCTATTTTCAAGCGGGGCTGGCATACAAAGA
>JBMYLU010000148.1:0-2682 GCA_049596595.1 Flavobacteriaceae bacterium
ATACAACTATGGCTGCCAAACCAACGCTTTCTATTTTTTGCAACAAGCGTATAAATCTCTTTTTGTAGGAATGATGGCGTTAGCACAAACAAAAACCGCAACCACCTAAGTTTAGGTAAGTGTGTAATTATATAACGCACCGCATGATGACGTTGTAGTAGCTTTTCATCGGGAGTAACCACCACCACAGAGTCAGGAGAAAGGCTGTGTTTTTTTGAAAATTCGCTTTGGAATGTAGAAAAAAGAAAATGGATATTGATGTCGTATTTGAGTATAAATTGCACGGATCTGCTACACAACAAACACGTACTATCATACACCAAAACCGCTTGCTTCATTTTTTTGCTCTAGATACCAACTCTAAGGCTTCTACATTAACTTGAGTGGTAAATACACCATAGTTAACGATGGCCTTTTTCTTTTCAAGCGTATCAATAGTACCCACAGCTTTTCCATCGAACATGCGTACTTTATCGCCTATCTTAAAATCAACTTTTGGTCGTGGTTTTTCTTTAGGCTTTTCAGTTGCTTTTTTCTTTTTTTCTTCTCTAACAACTTCAACTTTCTGGGTTACTTCGGCCTTTAGCTTCTTTTTTTCTTGTTGTTCCTTTTTGTGTTCTGCAGCCGATTTTCGTTTGCGTTTTGCGTTTTCGGTTTCCACAATACGTAACAATTCGGCAATAAGCGGTCGTTTTTTGTTGGTTACAAAATAACGCTCGGCAGCGTCGTTGACTTTGTTCCCCAGCACAATCATACGCTGTTCTTGGTCAAATAACTCCTGATAACGCTCCAGTTTCTGCTTCACTTTGGCATTAAGCGTTTCCAGTTTTTCATTTTCTTTTTGGTTTTTAATCGATGACTCTTGCAGTGCCTTATTCGTTTTTGTCATCGAAGCACGCTCTTTTTGCAGCTTTGCAATGGTGGCGTCAAAGCGCACTTTTCCACGCTCTATTTTTTTCTTTGCCCGATTGATAAGGCTATAGGGAATCCCATTTTTTTCAGCTACCTCAAAGGTAAAGGAACTACCTGCTTCGCCCGTTACCAAATGGAAGGTGGGCTGTAGGCTTTTCCCATCAAATTGCATATTGGCATTGGTCATGTGAGGCAATTCGTTGGCGAGCAGTTTTAGATTGGAGTAGTGCGTGGTAATCGCGCCAAAAGATTCCCGTTCATAAAACACTTCCAAGAAGATTTCTGCAAGAGCACCTCCCAATTCCGGGTCTGAACCCGTACCAAATTCGTCAATTAAAAACAGGGTGTTGGCATCGCATTTTTTTAGAAAGCGCTGCATGTTTTTAAGGCGGTAGCTGTATGTACTCAATTCATTTTCAATGGATTGATTATCACCAATATCCGTCAGAATACGTTCAAATACACCCACATGGCTTTGCGCGTCTACTGGAATTAGAAAACCGCTTTGCAGCATTAATTGCAACAACCCAATGGTTTTTAAGGTGATACTTTTTCCTCCGGCATTAGGCCCCGAAATAACCATAATACGGTTTTCAAGATGCAAATGCACATCTTGCGGATAGGTGGTGTTTTTCTTCTGTTTGTTGCTCAGATAGAGTAGGGGATGGTAGGCTTTTTTTAAATCTATTTCTTGATGTTCACTCAAAATGGGCATTACGGCATTCATTTCCTTGGCGTAATGTGCTTTGGCAGCGTGGGTGTCAATAAGCGTTAAAAACGCAGCAAACTGAAGGAAATCGTCCGAAAAAGGGCGCATAAAATCAGTTAGCGCACGAAGAATGGCATCCACTTCTTCTTTTTCGTCATAGATTAAATTTTGAAGTTCTTGGGTGTACTGTAAGGTCGTTTCAGGCTCGATATACACAATGCTCCCTGTTTTACTACTTCCATGAATAACCCCTTTAACCTTTCGGCGATACATGGCTTTTACCGCCAATACCCTGCGGTTGCTCATCACGGTTTCGCGGATTTCATCCAAAAAACCAGATCCCTGATAGGTGCTCAGAGCCGCCCCAAAACTCTGACTAATTTTAGAACGCACTCCGTTCATTTGGCGTCTTATCGAAAACAGTTTATCCGATGCACGGTCTTTTACCTCTCCAAATTTATCAATGATGCGTGTGATTTCGGTAGGAATTTCTTTAATGGGCATTTGCCCTCCTGCAGCCTCATACAGACTGGGGTAACTATCTTTATTCTTTTTAAGGAATACAAGAAGTTTGTTTGCCGTATCGGCGAGTAACAACAGTTTGCGAAACCCCTCAATTTCAATTTTACTGTTTTCAATCGAAAGCAATGAAATTTCTTGACTTACCTCTTCAAAACCATGATTGGGAAGTTGTTTTTCTTCAGAGAAAGAAATGAGGTATTCGTTTGTGCGGTTTAGTGCGCCTTGCACCGCACGAAGGCTTGTAAAAGGCTCGGCGGTGCGCATTTGCGCTTTTCCCGATTCGGTAGCACAGCGCATAGCGGCTTGTTCCAAGACGCTGCCAAACTCTAAATCATCGAGGGTTTTCTGTGCAATTTTTTTCATCCCAATTTTTACTACCTTGAGGTCTAGCAAAAATAGCTTTTTTCATGGAGGTAAGATTGGAAAAATCGTGGCAGGAGCACATTGGGCAGGAGTTTTCAAAGCCCTACTTTACGGATTTGGTAGCTTTTGTACGTCAAGAATATCAGCAGTTTAGGTGTTATCCGCCGGGAAAAGCG
>JBMYLU010000149.1:0-248 GCA_049596595.1 Flavobacteriaceae bacterium
AAATCGTCTAAAATCCTATAAAACGCAGGCACTTGCAGTTGACTGTCCGAGCACCAAGTACCCATAAACACCTCAATTTCAACATCTTTTAACAGCGGTTGAATTTGGTCTAAGGTTTTGGCAAAGGGGTTGTAGTTGGCGTATTCTGTATCAAACCATTCGTTGTGTGGTGCTTTTTTTAAGTCTTTTAGCTCAATGGGACCCAATAATTCTTGAGCTGTGGAACAACTCCACAAACAAACAAAAAG
>JBMYLU010000149.1:258-2610 GCA_049596595.1 Flavobacteriaceae bacterium
GGTGAGATTGTCAACACGGTGGAGTGCTACGATCCCTCGACGAGGATTTGTTAAACAAAAAGAAAAACACACAAAGCTCTCATGGGGTGTACATTAGATTTTAACGCTAAAGTAGTGATTTTGCGGTCATCTGTGGAGGTTGCGGAACGCCCATAAGGGCAAGCACCGTTGGTGCGATATCACAAAGTGCCCCCTCGTTGATGCGTTTCGCATCGGGGTCAATCAAATAGACGGGTACCAAATTGGTGGTGTGTGCGGTGTTTGGGCTACCGTCTGGGTTGATCATGGTGTCGCAGTTTCCGTGGTCGGCAATGATGATAACGGAGTAACCGCCCTTTTGAGCAGCCGCTACAACATCAGCCGTGCAACTGTCCACGGTTTCACACGCTTTTATGGCTGCAGCCATATCGCCGGTATGCCCCACCATGTCGGGGTTGGCAAAATTTAGGCATACAAAATCGGCAGCTCGTGCATTGAGTTTGGGTACTATCGCATCACGAATATCAAAGGCACTCATTTCGGGTTGTAAGTCGTAGGTTGCCACTTTGGGCGAGGGACATAAGATGCGGTCTTCGCCCTCGAAAGGGGTTTCCCGTCCGCCGTTAAAGAAAAAGGTGACGTGTGGGTATTTTTCGGTTTCGGCAATGCGAATTTGTGTTTTCCCGGCATTGGCAAGGACTTCGCCCAGCGTTTGCTCAATGTTTTCTTTGTCATAAACGACCTTAACTCCTTTAAAAGATTCATCGTAATTGGTCAGCGTAACATAGTGCAACGAAAGCGGGTGCATGTTTTGTTCAACAAAGGCTTGTTGGCTAAGCGCTTGCGTAAGCTGACGCCCACGGTCGGTGCGGAAATTAAAGAAGATGACCACATCGTTCTCCTTGATGCGGCTACTAGAACTATCGCCATGTTCAGGAAGTACCATGGGTTCGATAAATTCGTCTGTGGTGCCTGCATCATAATTGGCTTGCATCGCCTCAATAAGGTTGTCGGTTTGTGCTCCGGTGCCGTGTACGAGTAAGTCATAGGCTTTTTTGACACGCTCCCAACGTTGGTCACGATCCATGGCATAATACCGCCCAATCACACTTGCCATGTGCGCATTGGTAGTGGCACAGCACTCTTGCACTTTGGTCAAAAAGCCAATCCCCGATTTGGGGTCTACATCACGCCCATCGGTAAAGGCATGAACATAGCTTTTGGGTACTTCGGCTTTGTGTGCCGCTTTGAGCAAGCCCTCCAAATGGTTGATGTGCGCATGTACGCCACCATCCGAAACCAAGCCCACAAAATGTACCGCCTTGCCGTTGGCTTTGGCATAGGCAAAGGCTTCATTGAGTACGGCTTCGTCTTTTAGCGTGTTTTGCTTCACCGCCATATTGATTTTTGCTAGGTCTTGATAGACCACACGCCCCGCACCGAGGTTTACGTGTCCTACCTCGCTATTGCCCATTTGTCCTTCGGGCAGCCCTACGTGCATGCCGTCGGTGTGCAGCACGTTATGCACAGCGGTTTGGGAAAGGCTGTCCATAAACGGGGTGTTGGCTTGGTCTACTGCCGAAACTGCGGGGTCGGGGGAGATGCCCCACCCGTCTAAAATCATTAAAAGTACGCGTTTGCTCATAGGTGTAAAATTGCGCTGCAAAGATAAACAAACCCCAACGGCTAACCCAATGCTATGGTGTGTTGATTTTTTGTTAACTTAGCGGTAAACAAAACCCCAAAATTGTTTAAGCTGAACTGACCTACGGCTTTCATTTTTTACTTTTTTGGGGTTAGGACGATAAACATTCTTGCAAATGTATTTTGTACTTATGTTGCGTTAGACGCTATATAAAATAATGAAAATAAGAATGTTGCATACATGTTAGTCGTAAAATGTATAATATAAATAAACGCAACAGTGCGGACATATACAAGTTGGCAGTAAGTTCAAATGAAAGATGTTCAACAAATAAAATCAGGGACATACCAGGACTATCTTGGAAATGCACTTTTTGGTGGTTTTGCATTAGGACTTATTTTCTTTTTCATAAACCTAATTGAGAATGACTTTCTAACTTCTATTGTACTTGGGTTTGCAGCTTCATTTTCAATTATCTCTATTGTATTCACTTTTGGTTTTATCCACCAAGAGTGGTATCAAAGAAGACAAAGAATAAAACTCTTGACATCTGAAAAGTACTTGGGTTTGACTTCCATCGGTTTGACATTGAATAATGAATTGGACTACACAGGCTTTATTAGAAACTATTTTGTTCGATTTATGACAACGGAGAAATGGAATAAACGAAAAAAGAATGAAATTTTTAACTCCGTAGACTTATACACTAATCCTTTAGATTTTAACCG
>JBMYLU010000150.1:0-2583 GCA_049596595.1 Flavobacteriaceae bacterium
CGTGCAAATCTGCCATAACGGCATCAAGTTGCTTGGGCTTTCGTGCCTTTAACTTTTTGAAATACTTAGCATTTTCTTGTGCAATTTGCGCCGCTTTTTCGGGAAGTTTTTCCGGGTCAATCACTATGGGATTTTTAGGTATTTGTGGGTTTGCAACGATGCCAACCACTTTGGATTTTCCAATACGTGATGTACTATCAATGGAATAGCCGTTTCGCGTCTACTCCACTCGGGTTGCAAATACAATTTGCAGGAGTCACTAATATGTTGCGCTTGATCTTCGGCAAATTGCAAATCGTCTTTGTTGTACACAATAACTTTCAACTCATCGGCATGGGTGTAAATTTCTTTTTTGGGAAGCATTCTTTTTTTGGGCGACAAACAAATCCAGTCCCAATTTCCAGTTAGCGGATACGCTCCAGAAGTTTCGATATGCGTTTTGATACCCACAGTATGAAATGCTTCTGTGAGCGGTTGCATGTTCCACATCAGGGGTTCTCCTCCTGTAACCACCACAGTATCAGCATATTTTTTTGCTTGAGTTACAATGTCATCAATATAGGTTGGCGGATGAAGATTCGCATTCCAGCTTTCTTTTACATCACACCAATGGCAACCCACGTCGCAACCGCCAATACGCACAAAAAATGCAGCACTACCTTTGTGGTAACCCTCGCCCTGAATGGTATAAAAGGCTTCCATAAGCGGAAGTGCCTGCCCCAATTCAACGGCTTTTTGAAGTTCGGGATTCATTATGCTTGATTGCGCTGATATGCCAACATGGTATTTTGCAATAGCATGGCAATGGTCATGGGGCCTACACCCCCAGGAACAGGCGTTATAAAGCTAGCCTTCTGCTTGACTTCGTCGTAGGCAACATCGCCAACAATAACATATCCTTTGGGGTGGTTTTCATCAGGAACACGTGTAATACCCACATCAATAATAATGGCATCTTGCTTTACCATATCGGCAGTAACAAAATTAGGCACACCCAAAGCTGAAACCACAATATCGGCAGACTTGGTAATTTCAGCAAGGTGCTGCGTTCTGCTATGTGTTAACGTTACCGTAGCGTTGCCGGGGTTGCCTTTTTCAGATAACAAAATACTCATTGGACGACCCACAATGTGACTACGCCCAATAACTACTGCGTGCTTTCCGCTAATATCTAAATTATAGCGGCGAAGCAATTCCATAATCCCAAAGGGCGTTGCAGGGATAAAGGTTTCCATACCCAATGCCATTTTTCCAAAATTGGTCGGATGAAAACCGTCCACATCTTTGTTGGGGTTTATGGCATGCAAAACCACCTCCTCATTGATGTGTTTGGGCAGGGGCAATTGCACAATAAAACCGTCAAGTTCGGCATCGCTGTTAAGCTTTTCGATTGTAGCTAAAAGTTCCTCTTGCGATATCGTATCTTCTAAACGAATAAGGGTAGATGCATAACCGATTTTTTCGCAAGAGCGTACTTTACTCCCTACATACGTAAGGCTTGCGCCATCGTTTCCAACCAAAACAGCAGCCAAATGTGGCGGGCGTTTTCCAGCAGCTTTAAGCGCAGCTACTTCTTGCGCGAGTTCTTCTTTAATCTGATTTGAAGTGGCTTTCCCGTCTAAAATTGTGCTCATTTTCCAAACATTTGCATCAGCTTAGAAGCTTTGCCCCCTTGCATCATTTTCATCATTTTATTCATTTGCTCAAACTGCTTTACCAGTTTGTTGATATCTTCCATTTGCATCCCCGCGCCTTTAGCAATACGTTTTTTTCGGCTGTAATCCAGAAGTTTGGGCTGCTGACGTTCTTTTGGTGTCATGGACTGAATCAGTGCCTCTACCCCTTTGAATGCGTCTTCATCAATTTCGGCACCGTTAAGGGCTTTACTAGCACCAGGAATCATCCCTACCAAATCTTTCATGGAGCCCATACGTTGCACTTGTTTAAGTTGGCTCAAGAAATCATCGTAGCCAAACTGCTTTTTGGCGATTTTTTGTTGAATACGTCTTGCTTCTTCGGCATCTACTTGCTCTTGGGCACGTTCTACCAGCGAAACCACATCCCCCATACCTAAAATGCGGTCTGCCATACGGTCTGGGTGAAACACATCAAGAGCGTCTACTTTTTCGCCCGTACCGATAAACTTAATGGGCTTATTCACCTCAGATTTGATAGAAAGTGCCGCACCTCCGCGTGTATCACCGTCCATTTTGGTAAGGACAACACCATCAAATTGAAGTCGGTCATGAAAAGCTTTTGCTGTGTTTACAGCATCTTGCCCCATCATAGCATCGACCACAAAAAGCGTTTCGGTGGGTTGCACCGCTTTGTGGATATCGTCAATTTCTTGCATCAATTCCTCGTCAACAGCTAAGCGACCCGCGGTATCTACAATCACCACATTGTATTGATTCGTTTTAGCGTGTTGAATGGCTTGCTTGGCAATATCAACGGGATTATTATTTTCAGGTTGCGCAAACACGGAAACCTCGATTTGCTCGCCCAATACCTGAAGTTGGTCAATGGCAGCAGGGCGATAGACATCACAAGCAACCAAAAGAACCTTTTTTGCTTGTTTTGTTT
>JBMYLU010000151.1:0-2565 GCA_049596595.1 Flavobacteriaceae bacterium
TCTTCGAGTTCGTTTACATAGATAAATTCATCGGCGGTATGCGAACGTGGCGAATCGCCGGGCCCTAATTTTAGCGAATTGCACGACAGTACTGCTTGGTCGGATAGGGTAGGCGAACCATAGGTGTCGCGTCCTGCTGCAACACCAGCTTTTACAATGGGATGCTCCATCGGAATAGATGATGAGCCTAACCGCAGCGAACGTGCTTTTACCTCACATGGCGCAGCCTGTAACAATTCGTTGATTTCCGCATTGGTATAGCGATCGTTTACACGCACATCCAATACCATTTTTACATCTGCCGGTACGGCATTGTGCTGCTTCCCCGCATTGATTTGTGTCACGGTGAGTTTTACAGGACCTAAGGTTTCAGACACTCGGTCAAAATTATACGAATTAAACCAATCGATAACGCTGCCAATTTTATCAATGGGGTTATCGTCGTTAGGGTGTGCCGCGTGACTTGCCGTTCCGTGTATGGTTGCATCAAAAACCACTAAGCCTTTTTCGGAAACCGCCAAGTGCATTTGTGTGGGTTCACCCACGATAGCGGTATCAATAGGCGGAAGCGTAGGCAGCAAACTGTTTAGCCCGTTTGGTCCAGAGGTTTCTTCCTCTGCCGTAGCCGCCACAATAAGGTTATACGCCATGTCTTTTTGCTCGTAGAAATACACAAAGGTTGCCAACAAACACACAAGGGCACCCCCAGCATCGTTGCTGCCCAAGCCATAGAGCTTCCCGTCACTGATTTCAGCCTTGTACGGGTCTTTGGTGTAGCCACTGTTGGGATGTACGGTGTCGTGATGCGAGTTTAGCAACAGATACGGTTTTGACGGGTCTTCGTATTTGTTGATCGCATAGACGTTGTTTTGTTGCTGTTTGCAGGCAATACCATGGCGTTCCAGCCAGTTTTTAATGTGCGCAGCCGTTTGGTCTTCTTCTCCCGAAAGCGAAGGCGTATTGATTAGCGTTTGCAATAGTGCTAAAGCCTCTTTTTGTAATGTTTCTATTCGATTCATTGCAATGTTGTTTTGGGTGCGTTAGTGTTTGTTAATGCGTTTATATTACTAATAATCACTTCGTTGACGCCATTTTTAAGGGCATCAAATCCGTTGTGTAGCTTGGGTACCATCCCTTGATGAATAACCCCTTCGGCTACAAATGTATGCGTTTGTGCTTCGTTTAGTGTTTCCATTACATTTTCTGGAGTGGAAATATCATGCAACACGCCAGCGTGTTCAAAGCAGTAAAATAGCTTTACGTCAAATGTATTGCTCAAGGCAATAGCTACTTGCGCAGCGATGGTATCGGCGTTGGTATTGAGCAATTGCCCTTCTTTATTGTGCGTAATGGCACATAAAACAGGCACAAAATCTTTTGCTGCTAGTGTGCTAAATACGTCTGCCTGTACGGAAATAACATCACCAACAAACCCATAATCAATGTCTTTCACAGGACGTTTTACGGCTTCTATGCAATTGCCGTCGGCACCGCTAAGCCCTATGGCATTTACGCCCAATTTTTGTAATTGCGCCACTATTTTTTTGTTCGATAAACCGGCATAGCTCATCACCGCCACGTCAAGCATATCTGCATCAGTAATACGTCTTCCCTCAACCATTTGAGGGGTGATACCCAACTGTTTTGCTAATGCCGTGGCATGTCTACCACCGCCATGCACCAACAGTTTTGGCGCATCAATTTTGGCAAAGGCAGCCAGCACTTCTTGCAGGGCAGTTTCGTCGTTGACCAAATGCCCGCCTACTTTTACAATATGCAGTTTTTTGCTCACGACAATAGGGTTTTTAGTACCGCTGCAGCGGCAAAAGTTCGGTTGTTTGCTTGTTGAATGACCTTCGAATTAGGGTGATCCAAAACACCATCGGAAACAACTACATTTCGTCTAATGGGCAAACAGTGCATAAACGAAGCATTGTTGGTTAACGCCATTTTTTCAGGCGTGAGCATCCATTTGCTGTCGGTTCTTAAAATTTGCCCGTACTGTTCGTACGAACACCAGTTTTTAGCATAGACCACATCGGCGTTTTTAAGTGCTTCCTCTTGATTGTGCACCACAGGAATATCCTTAGTGATGCGTGGGTCTAAATCATAACCTTCGGGATTGGCAATCACAAAATCGGCATCCATCTGCTGCATCATGCGCGTAAACGAATTGCCTACCGCATGCGGTAACGCCTTGGGGTGTGGCGCCCACGTCAGTACCACTTTTGGTTTTTTTGGCAATGCGAGTTCATGCAAGGTCAGTGCATCTGCCAATGCTTGCAAGGGGTGTGCCGTTGCACTTTCCATATTCAAAATGGGTACTGTGGCATGTTCAATAAACTTTTGCAAAACTTGCTCTTCTTCGTCTTTTTCTTTGTCGGTAAGCGTGGCAAAGGCACGAATACCCACAATATCACAGTATTGTGATACCACTTGCGCCGCTTCCTTTACGTGCTCCGAACGCAAACCTTCCATAATGGTGCCGTCTTCGTATTCGATTGCCCAAGCCTCGTTGCTTGACATGGTGGACGATGAAGAGCTACTTGAGCTAGTAGAAATGGA
>JBMYLU010000152.1:0-2546 GCA_049596595.1 Flavobacteriaceae bacterium
CGGCGGTTTGGGGACAAACCGTGTCGGGGACTGTAACCGACGAAAACAACCAACCGCTTCCCGGAGCAACCGTTGTCGTGCAAGGCACCAACAGGTTTAAGTGGCGCAAAAGTAGCAATAAAATGACCAATCACAAAAGAGTTTATTTTATTATGCGTGCATAATAAAATTAATCTTTTTTGTACCTTTGTAAAAAATCAAATCCTCATGAATATTTTAGTGTGTATCAGTCACGTACCCGACACTACATCCAAAATAAATTTTAAAGAAAATAACAGTGTTTTTGATAACGCTGGAGTGCAGTTTGTTATCAACCCCAACGACGAATTTGGACTTACAAGAGCCATTTGGTTTAAAGAAAAACAAGGTGCTCATGTTCATGTGATTCACGTGGGTGGTAATGCTGCAGACCCAACGCTAAGAAAGTGTTTAGCCATTGGAGCAGACAAGGCATTTAGAATTGATACGCCTGCCCTAGACGGCGCCTCAGTAGCAGGCGAACTTGCAGCTTTTATAAAGGAAAATCCTTACGATTTGATTATAGCGGGAAGAGAATCCATAGATTACAACGGTGCTATGGTGCCCGGAATGTTGGCGGCTTTGCTCGATATTCCATTTGTACCTAACTGTGTTGGACTGGAAATTGATGAAAATACAGCTATTGCCGAAAGGGAAATTGATGGGGGTCGTGAAAAACTAAAAGGGTCACTACCTATGGTTATAGGCGGTCAAAAAGGCTTGGTAGAAGAGTCTGACCTGCGTATTCCCAACATGCGAGGCATAATGCAGGCACGACAAAAGCCCTTTGAGGTAGTTGCTGCAAGTCAGGCTACTGTTGCCACCAAGGACGTTAAATTTGAAAAACCTGCGCCAAAGCAAGATGTAAAATTGGTGCCAGCCGATGACCTCGACCAACTCATTGAATTGCTACACAAAGAAGCTAACGTTATATAATACTATTATGTCTGTACTCGTATTTGCCGAAACTGAAAACAACACACTAAAGCGCAACGCTGCCGAGGTCGCATCTTATGGTGTTGCCCTTGCCGAAAAACTTGGAACAACGTGCACAGCCATTGCATTCCACGCCAAAAACGCTAACGAATTAGGTGCTGTTGGGATTGCAAAAGTTGCCAATGTAACTAATGCGCCCGATCTCTTTGATGCAAATGCATACGCCAATGCTGTGGCGGCTTTTGTAGAAAAAAATGGGGTTAGCCATATCGTTTTGGGAAGTAGTGCCGATGCAAAGTTTTTGGCGCCTATCCTTGCAGCTAAACTCGATGCGGCTTATGCACCAAACGTAGTTGCCCTACCAACGGAAATGAATCCATTAACTGTAAAACGCACTGCTTTCACCAACAAGGCTTTTGCTAACACACAACTTCATTCAGATAGAGCTATTATTGGAGTAGGCAACAACACTTTTGGTGTGGTTGAAAATACTGTGTCATGTAATGTTGAAGAAGTGCAAACAGAAAGTGCTGTATCAAACCTAGAACAAGTTTCTGTAGATAAAGTTTCTGGAAAAGCCACCATCGCTGACGCGGATGTAGTGGTTTCGGGAGGTAGAGGGTTAAAAGGACCTGAGCATTGGCATTTGGTAGAAGATCTTGCCGAAGTGCTAGGAGCTGCCACGGCATGTTCAAAACCCGTCTCAGATATGGGGTGGCGATCGCATGATGAACACGTTGGACAAACTGGGAAACCTGTTTCAACCAATTTATATATAGCCATTGGCATTTCGGGTGCTATACAACATTTGGCAGGGGTGAATGCATCCAAAGTAAAAGTTGTCATCAACAACGACCCCGAAGCGCCCTTCTTTAAAGCTGCTGATTATGGAGTGGTAGGCGATGCCTTTGAAGTGATTCCAGAACTCACCAAAAAGTTAAAAGCATTTAAAGCGCAGGCATAATCAACGAATTTTGTACTTTTAGGCTTCATTTGCAACCGCCAAAAAATGAGTCTTATTCAACTTCGTGTAAATCGAATTTCCTACAGCCAAAATCAAAGTGGTGCTTACGCCATGATTTTGGATGAGGTGGATGGTAAACGAAAATTACCCGTTGTTATTGGAGAGTTTGAAGCGCAATCTATTGCCGTAGCTTTAGATAAAGACATTAAACCCCACCGTCCTTTTACGCACGATCTTTTTAAAAATTTCGCATACAGATTTGATGTTGCCATTAAAAGGGTGATCATCACAAAACTTGTGGACGGGGTGTTTTATTCCAGTTTGATTTGCGAACGCGATAAAATTGAAGAAATTATCGACTCGCGCACTTCAGATGCTATTTCGTTGGCACTCCGATTTAAAGCCCCCATTTATACACACGAATCCGTTTTGGATAAAGCAGGAATAATTTTAGACAAAGAAGAAAACCCTTCCAAAGGAACTGTCATTGACGAACTTTCTGATGAAGATAATTACGACAATTTATCTGTTCAGGAACTTGAACGTACCATAAAAAAAGCGGTCAAAAACGAGGACTATGAGTTAGCTGCCCGACTTAGAGATGAAATTTCTAAACGTGCAGACAATT
>JBMYLU010000153.1:0-2531 GCA_049596595.1 Flavobacteriaceae bacterium
ATATATCCTAACCCAATACGAAACGGAATGCTAAATATTTATGGATTTGAAAAAGAGGTTTCTGTACAAATTAGAGGTGTTTCGGGTCAATTGTACTGGAAGGGTGTTACAAATTCTACAATTGATGTTAGTCGTTTGAAAAATGGATTATACTTCGTTAGCATTAATGACGAAGGAACCATCAAAACAGGAAAGTTTATAATTGCCAATAATTAATAGATTTATTTGTTCGTTTAGTTTAGGTTTGTACTTTAATTACAAATAAATGAGTGCCCTAATTTTCGGCATCAACGCAGTACGCGAAGCCATTCAAGACCCTTCGAGAATTCAAAAGGTCTTGATGGATAACGAAACCAACAATCCAGCGTTTAAAAAGCTAAAGGAAGAAGTGATGCGCGCTGGGGTGTCCTACTCATTTGTTCCTCCGCAAAAACTCTATAAACTCACCAAAGAAAATCACCAAGGGTTTGTCGCACTTTTGGGTGAAATTCAATTTGCGTCACTGGAAAACGTTATTGATGAAGCGCAACAACAATTATTTCTCCTCTTAGACGGCGTAACCGATGTGCGCAATTTTGGCGCGATTATTCGTTCTGCTGCAGGGCTGGGGGCTAGTGGTATCATCATCGGACAAACCGGTGCTGCACCGCTAAATGATATTGCCATTCAAGCCTCGGCAGGCGGCGCATTTCACATTCCTATCATTCGGGTTGCTCACCTAAAAGATGCCATTTTTTTACTTCAAGCGCACGGCATTCCCTTATTGGGGTGTACCGAAAAAGCGAACGATTTTATTGGAGAGACCAACCTTAAACGATCTATGGCAATTGTGATGGGTAATGAAAACAAGGGCATTAGCAAAGGCATTCTCAACCTTTGTGATGAACGCATTAAAATTCCCATTAGCGACACCTTGGACTCCTACAATGTTTCTGTAGCCGCATCAATAGTACTTTACGAATTTCACCGGCAAAACAACTAAAGCAAAAAGTCTAATTCGCTAAGATTTTCAATCTCTTTATACTGCTGCGAATATTTTTTTGTTAGGGGCATAAAATGTACGGCATGCATCCCTACCGCTAAAGCACCTTCAATATCCGCTTCTAAATTATCCCCTATCATTAGTGCCTCTTTTGGAGCTACCTGCCCAACCTTAAGGGCGTGGCTAAAAATTTGAGGGTCGGGCTTTTTTACGCCAACCGAAGATGCATCTGTAACAGTATCAAAAAAGGGTAACAACCCCGAATTTTTCATTTTGAAGTGCTGCACATCCTGAAAACCGTTCGTAATCACGTGTAAGGCATAATGTGGCTTGAGTGCAGTAAGCATTTCAATAGCACCCTCAAAAAGGGTGTTATATTCAGGAAGGGCTTGAATATAGGCGTCCGACAACTCATCAATAAATGCAGCTGAGGCTTGATAATTGAGTGCGTCAAAAACGGTTTTTAATCGTTCAAAACGCAATGTTTCCTTATCAATTTCGCCTACTCTATACCGTTTCCAATACAGGTTGTTGTTTGGAATATAAACTTCCAGAAACTGTTTTAAATCCAATCCGATTTCATATTCTTCAAACAGACTTTTAAATGCCAAAGCAGAATTTGTCTCAAAGTCCCATAGGGTATGGTCCAAATCAAAATAAAGCGCCTTAATAGTTTCTTTAGTCATGAATCAAAAATTTTTTCAAAGCCCCCAAATAGGTAGCGTTGTGATTTCGTGAATTAAAGCTTTCATTGGTAAGTGCTACATTAAAGGGTGCATTGAGCGCGGTTAGCCGTTGTTGGTACTCCAAAAAAAGTTGACGCATCTTTCTAGAAAAACGCTGATTTCGTATGTGCGTTTCACTTAAACAAATACTATGAATTTTCAAGGGTGTTTGCTGTTCGTCGCCCAAATCGTAGAATGGAAATGGAAATGCCGTGCTAGCCCTAAATCCTGGCTGTTCCGGATACTGCATGGAATAATCGTTCTTTATGCCAAGCTCAGAAAAACTGCGGTAGGTTTGCGGGAAACGCAAAAGAAGTTCGTGTTGGCGTATGGCTTTAATAGGACGATGAATTAATGTCGAAAAACGCTCAATGTCTGCACCAAGCGAAGCCGTATTTTTTGAAGATTCAACCGATGCTAGCGGAGCAGTAGGAACATAGTCCGAGATGCTTTTTATTCCTTGCTGGTGTTTTTTATTAAATACACTTAGACTTTTATCATAAACCCCCAGGTTTGCATAAAGCACAAAAAAATACAAAGGGATTTGGTTATCATGAAAACGCATAATCCACTGATACTGTTCTTCTAAGGGGTCGTCTCGAAAACCTAAAAGCACAATTATTCTATCAAAAAACAGGCTTATTTTAAAGTTGAAAAAATCTTGAATTCCTTCAAATAAAGAGCGAAAAACCGTTTTGTGTTTGTAGGCATATAATTGTGGAACATCCACAAATATGGACAAACCTGCTGTTTCTGCTGCTGGAGAGGCACGATCAAAATAAGCACACCATATCTTTTCAAAGCGCTCAAACCACATATCAATT
>JBMYLU010000154.1:0-2526 GCA_049596595.1 Flavobacteriaceae bacterium
CTTTTAGACGGGCAACTAAATTTAATCCTCAACGGGCGAAACGCCCCCTGTGAGGATGTTTTTTCTTCTATGTGGGGTGTTGTTAAAATCCATCTATGATTCGGAATTTACAGTTTCTACGCCATTAGAGGTAGCTACCAATATGGAGGTAAGGTTAATATCAAACTGTTCTTTGTAGGCTTTGCTTGCCAAATCCATAAACTCATTGACAAAGCCCTCTTCCACTAGGTTAATGGTACAACCGCCAAAGCCACCACCCATCATACGGCTACCCACCACCTTTACAATTTGCCCATTTTCTACAATGCCATCATGTCCATAACTTGAGTATGGGTCAAGAGCAACGTCGGTACACACCACCAACTCGGGCACAGCAGCTTTTAGCGCACGAATACTGCGCTGCATCAGTCCGTCGGGATTTAGCGCAGCCGCACCCGTATTGTCTTTTTCAGCATCGGCTACTTTCACAAAAAGCAGTACCCCACGCACACCCAAATCGTAAAGACGTTTGGCTTCCGCAACCGCCAGGTCTAAGCTAAACCGAAAATAGTCTGGCATCGAGGGTATTTCAGTTTTTGTTTCAGTGCCCTCAACGATAAAAAGCGGTACGATAAAATCATGGGCAGAGAGTTGGGTTTCGCGAACCAAATCGCGCATAGCGGCACTTGAGCGCAGTCGTCTGTTTCTATGTAGTGGATATTCCATTTACACCCAGTTTTTAGGAGTTTTCAATACGTTTACTAGTTTTGCCTCGTCAGAACCGTCTTCGGGCTGTTTGTCATAGGCCCATTGTACGGTTGGTGGCAAACTCATCAAAATGCTTTCAATGCGTCCTTTGGTTTTTAGCCCAAACAGGGTGCCTTTGTCGTGAACCAAATTAAATTCTACGTAACGCCCTCGTCTAAGCTCTTGCCAATCACGCTGTTGTGGGCTGTAAGATAAGGCTTTTCGCTTTTGGACAATAGGCAGATAGGCTTTCAGAAAATGATCTCCCATTTCAGTCACAAAGGCATACCACGCGTTTAGGTCGTGGGTGTTGTTAGGGCGACAATAATCAAAAAACAATCCTCCAATACCACGTGCTTCCTCTCTGTGATGATTCCAGAAATAGGCATCGCATTTTTGTTTGTAGTCTGTATAAAAATCAGCATCGTGATTATCACAAACCCTTTTGCAAACGCTGTGAAAATGCACTGCATCTTCTTCAAACAAATAATAGGGTGTAAGGTCTAAGCCTCCGCCAAACCACTGATCTACCACATTTTTGTTGTCGTCATACAATTCAAAATAGCGGAAGTTGGCGTGTACTGTGGGTACCATGGGGCTTTTGGGGTGGATAACCAAACTAATGCCACAGGCAAAAAAATCGGCATGACGAACCCCAAGTTGCTTTTGCATGGATTCGGGGAGTTTACCAAATACCTCAGAGATATTGACCCCTCCTTTTTCAAAAACATTCCCGTTTTCAATCACACGGGTTCTTCCGCCACCACCGCCGGGACGTTGCCAGGTATCTTCGTGGAAATTTGCCAAGCCGTCCTCTTTAGCTAGGGCTTGCGTAATCTTGTCTTGTAGGGTTTTGATATAGGCTGAAAATGGTGTTTTCATGGAGGTAAGATTTAGTATTCATACGATTTTATGGCATTTACAAAGGCTTTGGCGTGGTCAACGGGGATGTTGGGCAAGATGCCGTGTCCAAGGTTAGCGATATAGTGTTGCGTCCCAAACGCATCCACCATTTGCTTTGCCATTTTTTCAATTTCTGGAATAGGCGAAAGCAGTCTAGAGGGGTCAAAATTGCCTTGCAACGTTAGTTGTCCTCCAGTGAGGTAGCGGGCATTTCGAGCAGAACACGTCCAATCAATTCCAAGTGCATGAACCCCCGAACGCGCCATAGTGGGTAGCGCAAACCAGCAGCCTTTGGCAAAGGCAATTACTTTAGTTTCGTCTTTCAACGCATCGATAATTTGTTGCATATACTGCCATGAAAAGGTTTGATAATCTTCTTCGCCCAGCATCCCGCCCCACGAATCGAAAAGTTGCACGGCATCTACCCCTACGCGCACTTTTGCTTTGAGGTAGGCAATGGTAGTATCTGTAATTTTTTGGAGCAGTTGGTGTGCAGCTTCGGGTTGCGAAAAGCAAAATCCTTTCGCCAAATCAAAACTTTTAGAGCCTTGTCCTTGAACGGCATAACACAAAATTGTCCATGGTGAGCCGGCAAATCCAATCAACGGCACCCGATTATCGAGCATGACTTTGGTTTGTTTTATGGCTTCCATCACGTACTGCAAGCGGTCTTCAACGTCAGGCACAACCACTTTGGCAACGTCCTCAGCAGTACGAATAGGGTTTGGGAGCCAAGGACCAACGCCATTTTTCATTTCCACGGCAATATCCATGGCTTGCGGTACCACTAAAATATCAGAGAATAAAATAGCGGCATCGGTACCCACCTGCCAGATGGGCATGGTGGTAATTTCGGAAACCAAATGAGGTGTTTCACAGCGTTCAAAGAAGGTGAAT
>JBMYLU010000155.1:0-2472 GCA_049596595.1 Flavobacteriaceae bacterium
CAAAAGTCTTCTGACAACGAAGGAAGCAAACGCCGCAGAAAACGTATAACAAAAGATTCAGGACCTGGAAACCGTAAACCGGCACAAGGTAGAGGTGGACAAAAGCAGCAACGCCCTGCTGTCCAAAAAGAAGAGCCTACCGAAGAAGAAATCCAAAAGCAAATTCGTGAAACTTTAGAAAAACTTCAAGGGAAAACCAACAAATCTAAAGGAGCAAAATACCGCCGTGAAAAGCGAGATTCGCACCGACAAAAATCGGAGGAAGAAGAAGCACTACAAGAAGCGGAAAGTAAAATTCTTAAAGTAACCGAATTTGTTACGGTAGGTGAGGTAGCTACCATGATGGATGTAAGTTCTACGCAAATTATTTCTGCCTGTATGTCATTGGGCATCATGGTTACCATGAACCAGCGTTTGGATGCAGAAACGCTATCGGTAGTTGCCGAAGAATTTGGCTACGAGGTAGAATTTGTCACTTCAGACATTGAAGAAGCAATAGAAGAAATTGTAGACAATCCCGAAGACCTTGAATCAAGAGCACCTATTGTTACCGTTATGGGCCACGTTGACCACGGTAAAACTTCTTTGCTGGATTATGTGCGAAATGCCAATGTAATTGAAGGCGAATCTGGAGGGATTACGCAACACATTGGGGCGTATAGCGTTTCGCTGAAAAGTGGTCAAAAAATTACGTTTTTAGATACACCGGGTCACGAAGCCTTTACCGCTATGCGTGCCCGTGGTACTCAAGTTACAGACTTAGTTATCATTGTAGTTGCTGCTGACGACGACATCATGCCGCAAACCAAAGAGGCGATAAGCCATGCGCAAGCTGCTTCTGTACCCATCGTTTTTGCTATAAATAAGGTTGATTTACCTACAGCAAACCCTGACAAAATCAAAGAAAGTTTAGCAGGTATGAATTTGCTTGTTGAAGATTGGGGCGGAAAAATTCAATCACACGATATTTCGGCTAAAACAGGTCAGGGTGTTGAAGAATTGTTAGAAAAAGTATTGCTCGAAGCAGAGTTGTTAGAGCTAAAAGCGAATCCAAATAGAACAGCACAAGGAACAGTTGTAGAAGCCTATTTGGACAAAGGACGTGGATATGTTTCTACCATTTTAGTGCAAACAGGAACACTTAAAATTGGAGACTATATTCTCGCGGGTCGTCACAGCGGTAAAGCACGTGCCATGCACGATGAACATGGTCGTGAAGTATCTCAAGCAGGACCCTCTACACCAGTTTCCATTTTAGGACTTGATGGCGCACCACAAGCTGGAGATCGCTTTAATGTGTATGAAGACGAACGTGAAGCAAAACAAATTGCTGCTAAGCGTACGCAATTGGTGCGTGAGCAATCGGTGCGTACCCAACGCCACATTACGCTAGACGAAATTGGACGTCGTATTGCTCTAGGCGATTTTAAAGAATTGAACATTATTTTGAAAGGTGATGTGGATGGTTCTGTAGAAGCACTGACCGACTCGTTCCAAAAACTTTCAACCGAAGAAATTCAAGTAAACATTATCCACAAGGGAGTAGGTGCAATTACGGAGTCTGACGTATTATTGGCTTCTGCTTCTGATGCCATTGTGATTGGATTTAATGTGCGCCCCATGGGAACGGCACGACAATTGGCTGAAAAAGAGGAAATTGATATCCGCAGCTATTCTATTATATACGATGCTATCAACGACCTTAAAGACGCTATGGAAGGGATGTTATCGCCTGACTTCAAAGAAGAAATTACGGGTAATGCCGAAATCCGCGAAACCTTTAAGATATCTAAAGTTGGTACTATTGCAGGGTGTATGGTTACCGATGGAAAAATTGTGCGCAACTCTGGCGTTCGTATTATACGAGAGGGAGTTGTCATTCACACGGGCGCATTGGAATCGCTAAAGCGCTTTAAAGACGATGTAAAAGAAGTAACCAAGGGTTACGATTGTGGATTGCAGATTAAAGGATTTAACGACATCAAAGAAGGCGATGTTGTTGAAGGATACCTCGAAGTCGCTATTAAGAAAAAACTAAAATAACACCTAAGGTTTTAATACAAATGCTGAAGGAAATTTGCGTTTTACTTTAACAAGAATTTTCATAGCATCACCCTCTGTAGCAAATCGACCGGCTCTAATTTTGTAATTAGGTGTTTCAAAAACAAGCTTCGAGGATAGGTCTGGGAACAAAGTTCCAAATTGTTCCAGCACAGCTGTTGTGGATTCAAAATCTCCATAGTGTACTTGAATGGTATATTGTTTTTCCTCTGAGGTTTTTTTGTCTATATCAATTTTTCTTTGCAATAAATCACCTAGTTTCTCAGGTGCATCAACATATGTTTTTGCATTTTGAGCAAATGAAATAGCACTAATGAGTAGTGCTACTAACACATAGTGTATGGGCATGGTATTTTTTTCTAGCACCCTAATTTAGGACTTGATACCAATATTCAAACCCAACTTCTCTCG
>JBMYLU010000156.1:0-2471 GCA_049596595.1 Flavobacteriaceae bacterium
AGAGTCGTTGCTGGGTTTACTTTATTGAGCACCTCCATGGCATGATCGCCATCTACATTTGAGATAAAATGTACATTAAGATGATTTTTATAATATGCCAAGGCTTCGGTAATCATAACAGGTCCCAAATCTGAACCGCCAATACCAATATTTACTACATCGGTAAAGGCTTTGCCAGAGGCACTCTTTTTGCTCCCGCTAATAACCGATTGGCTAAATGCTCGAATCTGTTCGCGCACCTTATACACCTCAGGAATCACATTCGCACCATCTACTTGAATAGTGGCATTTGATGCTGCCCTTAAGGCGGTATGCAACACCGCACGCTCTTCTGTTTGATTGATGGCTTCCCCACTAAAGTAAGCCGCACGCGCTGTTTCTAATCCTGTTTCTTTGGCAAGTTCAATAAGTGCATCTAAAACATCTTTATCAACATGGTTTTTTGAGTAGTCTACAAAAAACTGCTCCCATGAAATGGAAAATTTTTGTGCTCTAGAGGCATCTGTAGCAAAATATTCTTGAAGGGTCTTTTGGGACTCCGCTAAAGCTGCTAATTTCTTCCAGCTTGCGGTTGTAGTGGGGTTGGTATTGGGAAATGACATGTTTTGATTGTTTATGATTAGTAAAATTCGATACAGTCCAAGGTTTCTTTTAACGGCTCCATATGAACCATATATTCTGCTTTCAATTTAGGGTCAATGGGTTTTGCTTCGGGTAGTTTTTGTCTAAACGGATCTACTTGCTTACCGTTTTTCCAAAAGCGGTAACATACGTGTGGCCCAGAGGTGTAGCCCGTCATACCTACTGTGCCAATAATATCACCTTGTTGCACGCGTTGTCCTTTGCGCACCATGCGTTTTTTCATGTGTAGGTATTGTGTGCGGTAGGTGCCGTTGTGCCGTATGGTCACGTAGTTTCCATTCCCTCTTGTATAGCCTGAGGCAACCACGGTTCCGCTTGCGGTAGTGCGAATGGGTGTACCTACTGGTGCGGCAAAGTCGGTGCCGTAGTGCGGTTTGGTGCGTCCGTAATACGCGATGCGTCGACGCAAATTATAGCGAGAAGAAATACGCGAAAACTGTACGGGTGCTTGCAAAAATGCACGGCGAAGATTTTTCCCTTTTTCATCAAAATACTCTGTAATCCCCCGCTTGGGGTCCGATTCAAATTCAATGGCGTAATAGGGTTTATTGCGATGTTCAAAATACGCGGCATGAATACGATTAAGCCCTACATAAATCGAATCGTCGACATATTTTTGGGAGTAAACTACTTTAAATCGATCTCCTTTTTCGAGGCGGAAAAAGTCTATACTCCATGCATAAATGTCAGACAAATCATACGCCAAAAGTGGGCTTAAGCGCTGGGCTTCTAGGGTTTCGGATAGCGAACTTGTAATAACCCCTTGTGCTTCGAAAGTGCGCAACTTAATTTCTTTTATACGCTTTTCAGCAAAAATAGAATCCTTTAAATGCACGACTACATAATCCAACATGGAGGGCTGATAGATAAACGCCACCGGGCTTGCCAGCGAGTCTTTAGCAAACAAAAAGGTATACGGCTTTTTGGGTTGGATTTTTCTAAAGTTAAACTGTTTTTTGGCGCGGCGGTTGATGTCGTAAATCTGCGGGTAGGAAAATCCGTTTTCCAGAAAAATGTCGGCAAAGGTGTCTCCTTTTTGAACCGTGTCTCGCACAACTTGGTAGTCGTTGAGTTTATACCCAAAAGCAAAAACATCGGGCTCAGGTGGCGGAAGGGTTTGGGCAGTTTCTTTGGAAAACTTGCTGCAAGCAATAAGAAAAACAAAAGCAATAAACGCTAAAAACGTACTAGTTCTGAACAACAATATTAAACGGGTTTTTAAGTCCTTTAAATTCATCTAAGTCGGCAGTTATGCTTCCAACGCGCAAGCTTGCCTCTAAGCGTAAGGGGATTTTATTTTTATCGCTACTCACCCAAAGCGTAATACTTTCTCTACTGCGAAATACGCGCCCCGATTGTACATAGGGTCTGAATTTTAACGCCTTGATATAGCCAAATTTGGTTTTTATCACATCATTGCCTAAAAACTTGAATTTGAATGCATAGTTTTCTGAATCGAAAAACATATTTACTACAACGAAATCGTTTTTTTTAATTGTCGAGACATCTAAGTTTTCGCGTAAATAATAGAAGCAAGAAATAAGGTCTTGAATGTTGGGCTTTGTTTGATAAGTACCTTTTTGTTGTTTTAGTAAATCATTTACTGTTGCGGTTTTGTTTTCGTGATCAAACCTAATCGTTAGATGTTTTTTATACCCGCCTTCATTGATGTTGCGAATAAAATAAAGTGGTCTCACTTCTTGCTTGTCAAAATAGGAGTCGTAATAGTCGTCCACTTTAAAAAACCAGCGCGCTAATCCTGTGGTTTTACCTACACCTTTAGCATGATAAACCCGCTTTCCTTCCCAGGTTGTTTCTTTAAGTTCAAT
>JBMYLU010000157.1:0-2470 GCA_049596595.1 Flavobacteriaceae bacterium
GGAATGCCGGTTAAGGATTCTTCCACAAAAGAAAGTAGTTCACCTAATTCACTTTGAAGTCTTTCGGAGCGGGATTTTAAAGATTTTCCAACAATGGAAATTAACCACGCAGCAACGGGTATAAAAATGAGTACAAAAAGGGTCAGTTTTGCACTGATGAAAAACATACTCCCAAGTGCAAAAAGGATGGTTAAGGGCTCGCGCACCAACATTTCGAGTACTGCTAAAAAAGAGTTTTGCACCTCGTTTACGTCGGCGGTAATGCGCGCCAAAGAATCTCCTTTTTTGTTATCTGCATGAAAACTTGCTGAAAAGGAAATCAGTTTAGCATACAAGGCATTTTGTATATCTTTTACTACACCATTCCGCATATAGGTGATAAAAAAGACCCCACAATAATTAAATAGGTTTTTTAGAAAAAAGGAAATCAGCAACACCCCAATGACAATCATCAGCGCTTTGAGCGCATCGTCTTGAGCATGCTGCCCCACCGTAAACCGAAACGAGTCAAGTGTGTAGTTAAGGAAATCTCCCACCCCATTATACTCAGGACGTTTGGTTGGCATTTTTTCGCCACCAAAAAGCACCTCGAGCATGGGCCAAAGGGCGATAAAAGATAACGCATTGAAAATGGCATACAACAGGTTAAACACGACATTTAATGCTATGTATCCTTTGTATGGAAGCGCAAAGCGCAGTATGTACCGAATAGGACTCATCTTATACTCCTAATTCAGCCAAAATACGATCGATTTTTTGCTCCAAAATTTCTTTTGTGGCGCGGTAGTTTGCTGCTGCATCAAGTGCCGTATTCACACTCACATAGAACTTTATTTTGGGTTCTGTTCCACTGGGTCGCGCCGCCACTCGGGTTCCGTCTTCAGCAATAAAAATCAGTACGTTGGCTTTTGGCAAAGGTATAACTTCTTTTTCTTGCGTTGCGATCTGCAGTCTTGTTGCAGCAGCATAGTCTTCCAAGTGCGTTACTAAAGCACCGTCTAGATGTTTTGGAGGATTGCTTCTAAAGCGTTCCATCAGTTGTTGAATTTCTTCTGCCCCCGATTTCCCTTTCTTAACTAAGGAAACCAATCGTTCCTGATAAAGCCCCAAATCCTCATAAGCTCTTAGTAAGGTTTCAAAAAACGAGCTACCCTTAGATTTTGCCTCGGTAACCAATTCGCACGCCAAAAGCGCAGCGGTAACCGCATCTTTATCACGGACAAAATCACCCACCATAAAACCAAAACTTTCCTCACCACCACCTAGGCATTTTTGGTTGGGAAAGTGTTCTATCATTTGTGCAATCCACTTAAAGCCGGTAAGTCCGAGTTTACACTCAATTCCATAGTGATTTGCCAAAGCGGTCATCATAGGGGTTGAAACCACCGTGGAGCCCACAAAAGCATTGTCTGCTTTAGAAAATTCCCCTTTGCTAAGGATAAAATCGGTCATGGCGACCATGGTTTGATTTCCGTTGAGCAATTCCAAATCGTTATTTTCGTTGCGTACGGCAATGCCCAATCGGTCAGCATCAGGGTCTGTGCCAATAACAATGTCAGCACCGATTTCGTTTGCTTTTTTTATAGCCATTTGCAATGCTTCAGGTTCCTCCGGGTTGGGCGATTTTACCGTTGGAAAATCACCGTCAGGGGTTGCCTGTTCATCGATAATGGTTACTTGTGTGTATCCTGCTTTTGCCAATACTTGCGGAATGGCAGTAATGGATGTGCCGTGTAGCGAAGTAAAAACTACCTTAACGTCTTCACGATTTCCCGTGCCAATTTTACCCACCCGTACCGACGCTTCTTGAAAAGCCTTGTCAATGTCTTCATCAATGCGTTGTATGCGATTGGGTTGTGCCTCAAACTTGATATCTTGGTATTGAGTAGATTCAATAGTAGCAATTATCCCTGCATCTTGAGGGGGTACAATTTGCCCGCCGTCTTGCCAATATACTTTGTAGCCATTATATTCTGGGGGATTGTGCGAAGCGGTGAGCACTACACCGCAATGGCATCCTAAGTGTCTAACGGCAAAAGAAACTTCGGGGGTAGCACGTAAGTCTGAAAACAAAAAAACGTTAATGTTGTTTGCTGAAAAGATATCGGCAACAGTTTGCGCAAGTTCTTTGCTGTTGTGTCGGCAGTCATAGCCTATAACTACACGAGTCGTTTCGTTTGGAAATTGTTCTTTAAGGTATTGGCTTAGTCCTTGTGTCGTGCGTCCAAAAGTATATTTGTTTACTCTGTTGGTGCCTACTCCCATAACACCGCGCATGCCTCCAGTGCCAAACTCCAAATCTTTATAAAAAGCATCTTCTAAGGCTTCGGGATTAGTTGTTAACTCGGTAACAGCTTTTTGTGTTTCACTGTCAAAGGGTAGGTGTTGCCAAGTAGCTGCTCATACTCCACACCTTGTGCAAAGTACTTTGCATCTCCCTCTTGAAAAGTACGGTGAACAAACCCCTCAA
>JBMYLU010000158.1:0-2433 GCA_049596595.1 Flavobacteriaceae bacterium
TTGAGACTTCTCGCTTGGTGTTTTTAACAAACTTTTCAACGACTTGTTTGGCAAGATCAAGGGTAACTTCCCTGCGATTGAAAGAGGCTTGTGCAATAAGCGAGATAATGGCACCCTCAAGTTCTCGCACGTTTGTTTTTACGGATTTAGCGACAAAATCTATGATTTCTTCTGGGAGTTCCACACCATCACGATAGAGCTTGTTTTTGAGAATAGAAACGCGAGTTTCATAATCGGGGCGTTGCAATTCGGCAGAAAGCCCCCATTTAAAGCGTGACAACAAACGCTGCTCAATATCTTGCATATCCACAGGAGCTTTGTCAGAAGTCAGTATCACTTGCTTGCCATTTTGGTGCAAATGATTGAAAATATGGAAAAAGACATCTTGAGTACCCGTTTTTCCTGAAAAAAATTGCACATCGTCTATAATCAGAACATCCATTACTTGATAAAAATGGATAAAGTCGTTACGCGTGTTTTTCTTAACCGCCTCAATATATTGCTGCGTAAATTTTTCTGCAGAAATATAAAGAACCGTTTTGTCTGGGTATTTGTTTTTGATGTCAACCCCAATAGCATGTGCCAAATGCGTTTTACCTAAACCTACACCACCAAATATTAACAGTGGATTAAACGAAGTTCCACCCGGCTTGTTGGCAACAGCAATTCCAGCAGATCTAGCAAGTCTGTTTGCATCACCCTCAAGAAAACTTTCAAAATTGTAGAGTGGGTTTAGCTGCGACTCAACCTTTAAATTGCGGATGCCTGGAATAATAAAGGGGTTTGTTAATTCTGCAGTATGTGCCCTTAAAGGCGCTTCTACATCTTGTACTTTTATATGTCCTTTATTTTGACTTGGAATTTGTTCGGTGAAAGGTTTTTTGTTGCCGAAGGTGTTCTCCATTCGTATAACATATACCAGCCTAGCATTAGCGCCTATTTCCTTGGTAAGCGCAACCTTCATAATGTCCACATAATGTTCTTCTAGCCACTCATAGAAAAATTTACTTGGAACTTCTACGCTCAGCGCTTCATCATTAAGCTTAATAGGTTTTATAGGTTCAAACCATGTTCTAAATGCCTGATTGTGAATATTATCCTGTACAAATGACAAACAATTATCCCAGACGCTTTGAGCGGTTTTTTGCATTTTTTGCTTTGGTTGTTATATGGTTATTGGTGTTTAAACAGCAACAGAGGCACCGAATCTTGTTGCTCATTTGCACCCCACAAATATGTGGGTAAATTTTTTTAAAAAAAAGTGTTTTTGCTATTGAATTTTTAGAAAGTTTTGTGCATATTAAAAGGCAAACAAACCTTTTTTTTATTTCTGAATGAACTTACAATGAATAAGAAAAGTATTACAAAAAAATTTCAAGCTTTATATCATCAGGTTGATCAAATGGGCATTGTTCATCACGCACAATACGCTTACTTTTTGGAGCAATCAAGAATTGAATGGCTACAAAATCAGGGTGTTAGTTATGCAGCATTAGAGCGTAAAGGCACATTGCTTCCACTCGCCGACATCTCTATACATTTTAGATCACCTTTGCGTTTAGACGACACTTTTTTCGTTCATGTTTTTTTAGAATCTTTTGAACGTTTTTTTGTCACTTTTTCATATGTGCTTGAGGATGAAGAAGAAACCATTTTGGCTACTGCAAAGACTCGTTTGGTTTTTGTTGATACAGAAACTCGAAAAGCAAAAAAATGCCCTCTATTTTTAAATAATATTTTTATGCCCGAATAATTTGTAAGTAATCCCTTACAAGTTGTTTTTCAACGCATTTACCAATAGGTATTTTTGGTGCTGAAATCCCCCTTTTCATGCGTTCTGGACTTGTTATTATCCTGCATTCATCCCACAAATTTTTTTCTAAAAAATGTGATACTGTTTTTTCACCACCTTCCACCAAAATAGATTGAATGTTGTTTTGTTTAGCCGTTGCTAAGATATCATTCAACAGATTTTCAGCACCTACCTTTTTCCACGCTACATTTTTTAGGCTTCCACTTTTTTCGGTATTAAACACTACAGTAGGTGCTTCATCATTTAGAATAGCAGCATCAGGTTCTATTTTTACTTTTGGGTCAATCACTAAACGAATGGGGTTGTTTCCTTTCCATTTCCGAGTGGTAAGCAGCGGGTTGTCTTGCGTTACCGTATTTCTTCCCACCAATATGGCATGTTCTTCAGCGCGCCATTGGTGTGCCAATTGTTGACTGAACGGGTCACTAATCCAGCGTACTTCACCCTTCTTATCGTTTTCTGGTGCTATAAAGCCATCTGCAGATTGTGCCCATTTCAATATAATGTAAGGACGGTTTTTGGTGTGAAAACAAGTTCTATATCAATGGTCTCTTTATCCCGTAAGGGGTCTACATGGAAGTTATTTTTCATGGACCCAACGGGCGAACACTTGAGTAACG
>JBMYLU010000159.1:0-2414 GCA_049596595.1 Flavobacteriaceae bacterium
AGCCAACACACCCAAAACACATCCATATCCAAATTGGTAAAACATCTTGCCTTTTGCTTTGGATAGATGCTGACTGTAATTTGCTCCTGTTGGACGTAGGTGTTTAACCACAAGTGTTTTATCTGTTTCGACTAAAAATCCGTGGCGCAATGCCAAAAGCTCGTCCAGAGTATCCCAACCTAAAACAGGACATAAACCACCTATAGCATCAAAACAGTTTTTATGATAGGCTTTTATAGGACCACGCAAGTGGGATTCAGCAGCAATAGACTCAAACATCCACAAGCCGTTTTTTTCAATTTGTAAAACACCACCAAACATCCCTAGTTTAGAATTTTGCAAAAAGGAATTCACGAGTGCTTCAATATAATTTTTAGGAAAAACAACATCTGCATCAAACTTGCAAACAACATCAAAAGGGTGCTTGAGGGCAGAAAAACCACGCTTAAAAGCATGAATAATTTTTCGCCCTGGCTCATGCACTGTAGCATCATTAGACAAGATAAGGTTGACAAATGGGTATTTTTTGACAAAGCCTTGCGCAATTTGAACAGAATTGTCCGTCGAGCCATCGTCCACGATTATCAATTCTTTAATGGGGTAAGTCTGTGTTACTAAAGATGTTAAGGATTGCTCCAAAAAAGCTTCCTCATTAAACACTGGCAATACGATGGAAATATCCACTAGAAAAAGAAAAAATTCAATTTCAAAAATAAAAAAAGTTGTATGTTTGCCCTAACGGCAGCAACTTCAGCCGTACTCACAATCATCATCACGATATCATTTACACATGTTTGAATTATCAGAATTAAAAGCAAAAAAGCTTGCTGAACTCCAAGAAATTGCCAAAGAACTTGGACTAAAAATTGAGCTCACATATCGCATCATAGACCACCAATCTACACTTCCCGAGCCGGGTGAAGTGCCCAAACAGCAAGGTGAAGAAAACGCAGAAGCTAAAGAGACTCCGAACAAACCCAAGAAAACTCCTCGCAAGCGAATGGAGCAAAAAGAAGCACCTGTCGAACAACAATCTGAAATGAAACAACATTCAGAAAAACCAGAAAAACCAGAACAACAAAAGCCGAAACACAAAAACAATAAAAACGGAAACGGGAAAGGAAACCGTCCACAAAACGGAAACAATAACGGTAACAACAACCATGCAAACGGCAACAACCACAATAAAGACAGCCGTAACCGCTACCGCCAACCCGATTACGAATTTGAAGGTATTATAGAAAGTGAAGGCGTTTTGGAAATGATGCCTGAAGGCTATGGTTTCCTTCGTTCATCGGACTACAATTACCTTTCTTCACCTGATGATATTTACGTATCCCAATCACAAGTGCGTTTGTTTGGACTGAAAACGGGTGATACCGTTTTGGGACATATTCGCCCGCCGAAAGAGGGGGAAAAGTATTTTCCACTTATCAAGGTTTCGTTAATCAACGGTTTAACCCCTGATGTGGTGCGTGATCGCGTTTCGTTTGAACACCTTACCCCCCTATTTCCACAAGAAAAATTTAATATCGCCGACAAGCAAAGCACCATTTCCACACGAGTGATGGACTTGTTTTGTCCTATTGGAAAAGGGCAGCGGGGTATGATCGTATCACAACCCAAAACGGGTAAAACCATGCTACTTAAAGACGTAGCAAACGCCATTGCAGCCAACCACCCCGAGGTGTATCAAATCATTTTGTTGATCGATGAACGCCCAGAGGAAGTTACCGATATGCAACGCAACGTAAAAGGCGAGGTTGTCGCTTCTACCTTTGATGAACCGGCAGACCGCCACGTAAAGGTTGCCAATATCGTACTTGAAAAAGCAAAACGCTTGGTAGAATGTGGACACGATGTCGTAATTTTACTTGATTCGATTACGCGCCTTGCACGTGCCTATAACACCGTACAGCCCGCTTCGGGTAAAATTTTGAGTGGTGGTGTGGATGCCAATGCGCTACACAAACCGAAACGCTTTTTTGGTGCCGCACGTAATATAGAAAATGGAGGCTCGCTTTCCATTATTGCCACGGCACTTACAGAAACGGGTTCTAAAATGGACGAGGTGATTTTTGAAGAATTTAAGGGAACAGGAAACATGGAATTGCAGCTTGACCGGCGTATTTCTAACCGTCGTATTTTCCCTGCCATTGACCTGGTGTCTTCCAGCACCCGCCGCGACGACCTGTTGCTAGACGAAAAAACAATACAGCGCATGTGGATTATGCGGAAGTACCTTGCCGATATGAACCCTGTAGAGGCAATGGAGTTTATCAGCGACCGCATTAAGCGTACCCTAAACAACGAAGAGTTTTTGATTTCTATGAATCAGTAGAACTCATATATTAACAAAAAAGGCTCCCGATGGGAGCCTTTTTTATTTGGATTATCCAAGGACTAGTTGTAAG
>JBMYLU010000160.1:0-2385 GCA_049596595.1 Flavobacteriaceae bacterium
GCAAATTGTTTGGGGCGCATTTTGCATCCTTGTAGGGATATTAATTTTTGCTGCCTTTATTTCCTTTTTTCAAACATGGAAAATTGACCAAAGTGCGCTAGGCAGTCTTTCCAACAGAGATGTGACTACGGCAAATAGCATCCGAAAATTGGGGGCTTCGCTGAGCCACTTATTTATTTATCAAGGCGTTGGCATTGGTGCTTTCTTTATTGCCCTGATGATTCTAATTACCGGTGTGAGCCACTTCCTAAACCTTGGAACCAACAAATTGGGTATGCGCTGGATTTGGACATTGTTGCTTTCCCTTTGGGTTGCCATTACGGTTGCGCTTATGCTCCCAAAATATCCGCTACTCAGTGGCGTTACCGGTTTTGAAACCAATGCCCTGTTGGTACACTATATTGGACCCTTGGGCGTTGCGAGTATACTATTACTGATAGCCGTTGCATTTTTGGTGTATCAACTAAAATGGAAACCCGAACACGTCAAAATACCCTCTTTAAAATCGGACAAAACAGCAGCTTTAGAAGATGAAATTACAGAAGTTACTTTCGATGAGCCCGTTGTTGAAGAAACCCCTGATCCTGAAATAAAACCCACGCCTGCGACAAAAAAAGAAGAATCCAAAGCAAAAGTTGATGTCGAACTCACTGTTAACGAAACCGAAGAGGACGATATTGTTAAAAAAGCCAAAAAGCTGGTTGCTGACTTTGGCGAAGTAGACCCCACCCTGGAACTCAAAAATTTCCGTTCGCCCACCGAGTCGTTACTAAAAAGTTATCCGCATGAAGGGATTACCATAAACGAGCAGGAACTCGAAGAAAACAAAGAACGTATAGTAGATACGCTCAAAAACTATCAGATAGGCATTGCAGATATCAAAGCCACTATTGGACCTACGGTAACGCTTTATGAAATTGTGCCTGCTGCAGGAGTGCGTATCTCCAAAATCAAAAATTTGGAAGACGATATTGCGCTTTCGCTTTCGGCTTTGGGTATTCGCATCATTGCCCCGATTCCCGGAAAAGGAACTGTGGGAATTGAAGTGCCGAACAAAAAAGCAACCATAGTTTCGATGCGTTCGGTGATCTTGGCAAAAAAGTTTCAAGAGGCAGAAATGGAGCTTCCCCTAGCACTTGGAAAAACGATTAGTAACGAAACCTTTGTAGTGGATTTGGCAAAAATGCCCCACTTGCTCATGGCGGGAGCTACCGGACAAGGAAAATCGGTGGGATTAAATGCCATTCTTACGTCGTTGCTTTATAAAAAACACCCTGCCGAAATCAAATTTGTTTTGGTTGACCCCAAAAAAGTGGAACTGACGCTATTCAACAAAATCGAACGGCATTATTTGGCAAAGCTTCCCGATACCGACGATGCCATTATCACAGACAACAAACAGGTTATCAATACATTAAATTCATTGTGTATTGAAATGGATAATCGCTATGACTTGCTAAAGTCGGCGATGTGCCGCAATATCAAAGAGTACAATGCCAAGTTTAAAGAGCGTCGATTAAATCCGCATGACGGTCATGCATATTTGCCCTACATCGTTTTGGTGATAGATGAATTTGCCGACCTGATTATGACAGCTGGCAAAGAAGTAGAAACCCCAATTGCACGCTTGGCGCAACTTGCTCGTGCTGTGGGTATTCACCTGATTATTGCCACACAACGTCCATCTGTTAATGTGATTACCGGATTGATTAAAGCCAACTTCCCCGCCCGAATCGCGTTTCGGGTAACTTCAAAAGTAGATTCGCGTACCATTTTGGACAGCGGTGGCGCCGACCAACTCATTGGACGTGGGGATATGCTCTTTACGCAAGGGAACAACCTCATTCGATTGCAATGTGCGTTTGTGGATACCCCCGAAGTAGAAAAGATCACCGATTTTATTGGGTCGCAGCGTGCCTATCCCGATGCGCACTTGCTACCCGAGTACGTATCGGATGAAGCGGGATCTACCAAAGAGAATAATATCGAAGACAGAGACCCTATTTTTAGAGAGGCTGCCGAGGTTGTGGTAAATGCCCAACAAGGTTCGGCATCGCTGTTGCAGCGTAAATTAAAATTGGGGTACAATCGTGCTGGACGCATCATAGACCAGTTAGAAGCTGCCGGTATCGTTGGACCCTTTGAAGGAAGTAAAGCCCGTGAGGTTATGTTTAGAGACGTAATCTCGCTTCATGAATTTTTAGAAAATGAAAAGACAAATTAAACACCTATTTTATAGCCTACTGAGTATTGGAATCCTGTTTGCACAAAACGATGACCAGCGTGCCAATGCGTTACTCGATGACGTTTCCGAAAAGCTTTCGAGTTACACGAATATTTCTATTGAATTTACCTACGAATTGGTAAACCGAAAAGAATACATAC
>JBMYLU010000161.1:0-2384 GCA_049596595.1 Flavobacteriaceae bacterium
CTTTTGTAAGCTCAATGCCAATATTCTTGGCACGATAGGCAAGTGCTGCGCGTCCGCTACGTGCGGTAAGTACGATAGAAGATGTGTCCACCCCAACATCGTGGGGATTGATAATTTCATAGGTTTCGCGGTTTTTAATAACCCCGTCTTGATGAATCCCCGAACTGTGCGCAAAGGCATTTGCACCCACAATTGCTTTGTTGGGTTGCACCACCATGCCCATGGCTTCAGAAACCATACGACTGGTTTCCGAGAGAAGTTGGGTTTGAATATTGGTATCAAGTCCTAAATTAGGGTGCTGACGCATAATCATCACAACTTCTTCGAGGGAGGTGTTACCGGCACGTTCGCCAATACCGTTAATGGTACACTCAATTTGACGTGCCCCATTGATAACCCCTGAAATAGAATTGGCGGTAGCCAAACCCAAATCGTTGTGACAATGGCACGAAAGCGCTGCCTTATGGATAGAAGGCACATGCTCCATCAAGTATTTTATTTTGGCTCCATATTCTTCTGGAAGACAATAGCCTGTGGTGTCGGGAATATTAAGCACAGTAGCACCCGCTTGAATCATGGCTTCACAAACTTGCGCTAGATAGGCGTTGTCTGTTCTTCCAGCATCTTCGGCATAGAATTCTACATCTTCCACAAATTTTTTGGCATGTTTAACGGCAGCCACACCACGTTCAATAATTTTTTCTCTGGTAGAGCGAAATTTATGTTCAATGTGTGAGTCAGACGTACCAATTCCCGTATGAATGCGTGCGCGTTTGGCAGGTTTTAGTGCCTCGGCAGCTACTTCAATATCTTTTTGTACGGCGCGTGTTAGTCCACAAACAATTGCATTTTTGACGGTTTTGGCAACGTCGTTTACCGCTTCAAAATCACCAGGCGAGGAAATGGGGAACCCTGCTTCTATGATATCTACACCTAATATATCTAGACGTTTGGCAAGAATTAACTTTTGTTCTTTGTTGAGTTTACAGCCGGGAACTTGTTCGCCGTCGCGTAAAGTGGTGTCAAAAATTTGAACGTGTTCTTTTCCCATTTAGTTCTAGGTAATGGACAAATGTAGCTAATTTTAGATATTCTAAAACTAGAAAGTAGGGCTATAGTTTTTATAAATTATTATGTTTTTCTTGTAGAGTTCTATTATAGTTCAAAAAAAGACCAAAATATTTGTTTAGATGACAATTAAAATAGGCTCATTTTTAAGGATTTAGAAAATTTTTAGTGGCTATTTTTTTGTGCTTTGATTTAGACAAAGCACTAGTTAATCTACTCTTAGACCGCCTGTTTATAACAAACATTTCATTTTAAAATAAATTGGGAGTATGTCTAATTAACTGTATCCCACAACCCGTCTTTTGGCGGGGTTGCCGTAAAGGTCATCATATTTTTAAGGGTAGGATGAGAGAGCGTTAGTTTTCTGGCGTGTAAGTGTATACTGCCGTTTGTGTTGGGTCTTGGGGCACCGTATTTTAAATCACCTTTTATGATTAAGCCTTCTGCACTAAGTTGTGCCCTAATTTGATGGTGCCTTCCTGTAAGCAGCTCTATTTCCAACAACGAATAGCGGTCGAGGGATTTTCTTTTGGTGTAAATGAGTTCGGCGCGCTTGCTGTTGGGCACTTCTTTTTTGTGCGCAAACGACTTGTTCTGCGCAGGTTTCCGCACCATAAAATGCACCAATCGTGTAGGGGAGTCCTCAGGTGCCCCGGCTACCATAGCCCAATAGACTTTTTGGGTAGTTTTCTCGGCAAATTGCTTGTTTAGCCGTGTTAAGGCTTTCGAGGTTTTTGCCAATACCATTACCCCACTTGTGGGGCGATCGAGTCGGTGTACAAGTCCCAAAAACACCGCACCGGGTTTTTTATCGCGAACTTTAATAAAGGTTTTTAGCGAATATAAAACGGAGGTGTCTCCCGTTTTGTCTCCTTGCGCCAACATGCCTGCCGGTTTGTTGATCACTAGCAAATGGTTGTCTTCAAAAAGGATTTCGGGATGCAATTAATATTGTTCGTCTTTGTTGGGAAAATCGCTCGACTTTACATCGTTGACATATTGCTGCACAGCGTCCGTCATTTGGTCATATAAGTTCATGTACCTACGCAGAAACCTTGGGCTGAATTCAGTAGTAAGCCCAAGCATATCGTGTAGCACCAACACTTGTCCGTCCACTTCATTTCCGGCACCAATACCAATGACGGGGATATTTACCGTTTTGGCGACTTGCGCTGCCAATGCTGCCGGAATTTTTTCCAAAACCAAAGCAAAACAACCGAGTTCCTCTAGCAGTTTGGCATCTTCCAAAAGCTTTGCTGCTTCCGCTTCTTCTCTGGCGCGTACCGTATAGGTACCAAATTTATAGATGGATTGCG
>JBMYLU010000162.1:0-2358 GCA_049596595.1 Flavobacteriaceae bacterium
GCTTGAACGCCAATGTGCAAAAGGGTACCATCGTAAAAAGACTCAAATTCCATGGTAGCCTTGTCGGTTTCAATCTCCGCTAAAATATCACCCTCTGATACTTTATCGCCCACATTTTTGAGCCAGGTTGCTACCGTTCCTTCTTCCATGGTATCGCTAAGGCGCGGCATATTGATGATTGTTGCCATATTATAATTTATGAGAAATAAATGGGTAATCTTCTTGTTCGTAAACTGCGTCGTACATCACATTCTTTTCGGGGAATGGAGACGACTCAGCAAACGCTTCACATTCTTTTACACGGGCTTTAACACGCGTATCAATTTCAGCAAGTTCATCTTCAGAAGCATATTTTTCTTCTAAAATGATGTCTTTAACTTGCGTAATAGGATCAATTTTACGGTACTCCTCAACTTCTTCTTTGGTGCGGTAATGTTGCGCATCAGACATGGAGTGTCCGCGATAACGATACGTTTTTGCTTCTAAAAAAGTTGGTCCATCTCCGCGGCGCGCACGCTGAATGGCTTCATCAATACCTTCTGCAACAGCGACAGGGTTCATGCCATCAATTGGTCCACAAGGCATTTCATATCCTAATCCAAGTTTCCAAATATCGGTGTGGTTTGCAGTACGCTCTACCGAAGTTCCCATGGCGTAGCCATTGTTTTCTACAACAAATACTACTGGTAGTTTCCATAGCATGGCTAGATTAAGGGTTTCGTGCAACGACCCTTGACGCACGGCGCCATCACCCATAAAACACAAAGTTACAGCGTCGCTGCCGTGATACTTATCGCCAAATGCCATACCAGCACCCAATGGAATTTGCCCTCCCACAATACCGTGACCGCCATGAAAACGGTGTTCTTTAGAGAAAATGTGCATAGACCCTCCAAGTCCTTGCGAGGTACCCGTAGCTTTACCAAAAAGTTCAGCCATGACTTTTTTGGGGTCTACCCCCATACCAATAGGCTGCACGTGGTTGCGGTATGCAGTAATCATACGGTCTTTGGAAAGATCCATTGCATGTAGGGATCCTGCAAGAATGGCTTCTTGACCGTTGTATAAGTGTAAAAATCCGCGGACTTTTTGTTGGATATAAACCGAAGCGAGCTTGTCCTCAAACTTGCGCCAGAACAACATGTTTTCGTACCAATTGACGTACGTTTCGCGCGTAACTTCTTTCATAGCGTTTGACTGTTAAGAGTGGCGCAAAGATAAGGCAAGTTAATCGTTGAAAAAAACGAAACCGCAAAGGTTAGTAACGTTCCTCACCAAAGTTAAATGTTAGTGAAAATCGCAGTGTATTTTCCAATGGGTTTACCACTCGCGTTGCTGAAATCAAATACGACAAATCAATGTCAATAATGTTGTACTTAAATCCTGCACCAATAGTTAAAAACTTACGCGCACCTTTGAGTTCGTGCTCGTTAAAATATCCAGCACGTAATGCAAAAGAGTCGTCATAATTAAATTCTGCGCCTAGCGCCCATGTAAATTCTCTTAATTCCTCACTAAAGCCATCTGGCGCATCTCCAAAAGATTTAAATATACCTGACAAAACCCCAACGTCATCAGGCTGTGCATATCCAGTAACATTTCCGTCTTTATCAGTAACTGGCACACTCGGTGAGGGCACCAAAAGTTTATTTAACTCTAGCGTAAGGGCTAACTTGTTATACGAGTCAAAAATAAAATCAAATCCTCCACCAAGTTTTAGATTTGTGGGTAAAAAATCTGACTCGCCCTCATCTTCATATTTGAGTTTTGGTCCTATGTTTGAAAGATTAAAACCTGCGCGCCAAATCCCTGAAAAGTTTGAATACGGAATTTCATAGGACTCATAGAATCCAGAAACCCCCACAGCAACGGAGTTGGCAGCAGTACTATCACCATTGTTTGTTGGCAGCTTTAAATCAGAGCTTAAAAACGCAGCTTGAATAGCCATCGAAAAATTTTCACTAAGCTTTAATGCATAAGAAGCATCCAAAGCGAATTCGTTTGGGCGTAAAATAAGTGGGCTGTTGCGTATTTCATCTGGAGTTTCGCCAGTTACAATTTCACCAAGACTAAAGTATCTAAGACCTGCAGCCCATGCCGAGCGTTCGTTGATAGATCTGTAAAATGTTAAATCCGCTAAGAAAATATCATTCACTAATTTGCTTAAGTAGGGCGTATAGCTCACTGCTGCACCCACTTCATTGGAGACAAATGCAAACTTTGCTGGATTCCAGTGGTTAGAAAAAGCATCTGCAGAAGTAGCTACCCCTTGGTCACCAAGGGCAGCTGCGCGGGCATCGGGTGCTATAGACAAAAAGGGTACTCCTGTGGTAACCACGCGCATATCGGAATTTTGGG
>JBMYLU010000163.1:0-2332 GCA_049596595.1 Flavobacteriaceae bacterium
ATGGTGTTCCTCGTTAATGTCAAGATTAGAAAGCATAGCGGCAGTGGCTTTTGGGATCCCAACCCCGCCGACCTAAAGCGTATCCGCCAAGAACTAGACGTGGACGGCGATGAGTACCGCGACATTATCAATGCTCCTGCTTTTAAAACTGTTTGGGGTGAGTTGCAGGGTGCTGCCGTGAAAACCGCTCCCAGAGGGTATGCCAAAGACCACCCAAACATTGACCTCTTACGTTTTAAGCAGCACATCTTTAGCATTCGGTACACAGAGAAAGAAGCTACCGCTACTGACTTTTTGTACCGACTGGACGATGCTTTACAGGCTGTGCGCCCTTTTGTGGACTATATGAGTGCCGTACTGACCACCAATGCGGATGGGGAGAGTCTGCTTTAAGAAAAATTTTTAACCTTGATTTGCGGTGGAAATTTTCCACTGTAAAGTTTGTAATATGTTGATAAACAGTATTTTATTTGTAGCACGAGCAAGATGCTCGCGCTAGCGGGGGCCAAATGCCCGCGATAACTGTGTTCGGTGGCATTGCCTTGTTTGTACAGTGCGTTAACTCTTTGAAGGTAGTTTTGTATGGAAGTGTTTTTGAAGCGCATTTGGGGAAAAGGGAGCAGATGATTTTGATTATTCTTCTAATAATTTTTGTATTCTCGATGTTATTGCGCCAGTCGTACGTTCGAAAAAGCAAGCCATTCGAGATTTTTTCATTTTACATGCGTACATTTTGAGCAGGATGGCATCTTCATAGGAAGCCCACGGTAAATAAGCTCTTTTTGGCAAGTTGTTTTTTTGGTTAGAAATTGTAGGCATCAGTTCGTAATTTATCCCAAATCGTAAGCTAAAGCGATAAATAGGCTAAGCGATTTACTACAGGATTTGGGTGATTAAACAAAGAAAAAACCACCCCTCCGCCAAGGACGAACGGGTGGTTTTGATGGTGTTATTTTGTTTTTCCTATGGTTAGGCCTACTGCGCCACCCATAAGGGCAGTGGAAATACCACCAATAAAAGCTTCAGTAACAAGACGCTCTACGTCTAAGCCCCCAGAAGCAGCCATATAAAAGGTCATGCTTAGGCTATACAAAAGCCCTAAGACGAGCCCTGCCACGGTACCGGTTTTAAAAGTGCTGATATTTGCCCAACGGGTATAGATTACCGAGAACACAAGTACATAAAACAGTGCTCCCAATAGGATAAAAAGCATGGAATCCGATTGCGGGTATAAATCCGTAAACAAGATACCGTAAAACAACCATCCGAGTAAAAAATACACGATGGTTCCTGTAATGGTCGAGATAATTAATGATTTGTTCATATTTTGAATATTTAGTACTCAAATATAATAAAAATTGTCGAATTGTTATTAAAATGTTATAAACACTAAGAATTATTTAAAATTTAACAACAACATTTTAAATCAAGAACATCTAAGCCTATTCGCGTGATGTTGTATACATACGACGACTAGTACTGTTCAACCAAATAGTGAATGAGGTCTGTGGTGGTTACGATGCCCACGAGTTTGTTGTTTTCCACTACGGGGAGTGCATGGTATTCCGCAGCCAAAAAATGCTCGGCAGCGTCTTTTACCGTGTCGTTGGGGTGGATGCATTTGGGATTACGCACCATAATTTGCTCTAGCGAAAAGAGTTCGTATACACTGGTGTCTACGCTAAAATCGTTAGGGTCATAGCTGTCTACAAAGCTGATGCGTGCCAGGTCGGTCATGCTAATGATGCCTACAATCTGATCGCCTTGTACCACAGGCAAGTGACGCATTTTGTGTTCTTTAAAAAGGACTTCTGCTTGAGACAACCCATCGTTAAGTTGTAATACAATGGGATTAGCGGTCATGATATTTCGAATCGGTTCACGTTTTTTCATAAGAAATGAGGTTTAATTTTGATTAAAAATACAAAAGAAATAACATATTTCCTACATTTAAGCAAGCCAAATCGGCATGCGTATTCTTATCCTCATTGCAATTCTTGTTGGTGTCTACTTTGCCATTACCGTACTGTTAAAATGGCTACTGGAATGGATTTTTAAAGCAGATAAAAACACATCGGAATTTCACGAAAAATCCGAAACGCAACAGGAAATTGAAGATTTTATTGAAGGAAAACGCTAAACCACCTTTGAAAGTGTATTGGGTACCAACAGTTGAACATGATCTTGAAGGCGTGCAATCACCAAATTCATCATGCGTTTATTTAGGTTAGAGGAATTGGAAATATACTGTTCGTATTCTTCAACGGTAAATTGTCCAATAAGCATGCCTTTGAGCGAATTCCGAAACTTTTGGTCCTTATATATGGCATTT
>JBMYLU010000164.1:0-291 GCA_049596595.1 Flavobacteriaceae bacterium
GCGGTCGAATTGGTGTTTAAGCCAATAGACGCAATAAAAATAGAACAAATCAGCACCCAAGCGATTGCGCCTCTAAAGGGAATATCGGCACGAACAGCCTCTAATGTAGCAGCATAATCGGTGTCTCGCGCAATGTGGAGTAATTGCCCTAAATATTTTAGTTGCGCGGTAAACCCCCCTTTTCTTACTGGAGATTTTGGCTGCGCTTCAGCCTCCGAAAAATCAAATTTTGACTCCATTATACTTCGTTCACTTCAACAAAGGGCGGAAACAAATACTGCCTTTTAGTTT
>JBMYLU010000164.1:301-2324 GCA_049596595.1 Flavobacteriaceae bacterium
ACCTACACAAAAACCGTGTTCGGCGTTTGACTCCTTTTTGGAAAATGCGTCCGTCTTCGGTTTGAAAAAGAGCATCTTGTTCCAATTCAAAAATACATTTTTTATCGGTTGGTGGGTCAAATTGCCGTAGGGCAAGCATGAGTGCATTATCTGCAGCAAAGGTTGCCTTTGGTTTTTGCATGTGATCTTTTAATGGATTTAGAAGGATTTCAGGAAAAAAATCGGTTGTCAAAAACGGAGTTGTAAGTTCCCGAAACGTCTCTTGCCAAACGCTACCATGTGGCTTTTGCCTTCTTTTATGGTTGAAAAAGACCTTGAAATGTGCCCATTCATGCAAAAACGTGAGTAAAAAACGATACGGATTTTCCATGGCATTGAGCGTGATGGTAACGGGCTTACCGGGAAATACACGAAAATCACCATGCTTGGTTTTGCGTTGACGCACCACCTTAATTTGCACATTGTGTTGTGCAATCAAATCGGTGCACGGTTGTTGAGCCGGCTTGGGTAAAAACGAATAAAAATCGGCAGCCATTAGGGCGTAGTATTCGAAACGGGGAGTACTTTTCCGTTATAAAACCGATGTCCTTCTAATGCAAAGTGCGCAATATAATCCGCCATGGTATTGGCATCCATAGGAACCTCTAGTCCTGGAAACGCCTCCGATAGCATTTCGGTTTGTACCGCACCAAGTGCAAGCGCATTTACGCTAGGACCTGTTGCTTTACATTCTTCGGCAAGCAGTTCGGTAAGGATAGAAACCGCACCTTTGCTACTGCTGTAGGCCGCTAGCCCAGGAAACTTCGACGTGCCGTTTATGCCCCCCATACTGCTGATGTTAACCACATGACTGAAAGGGTTCATTTTGGGTAGCAATATACGTGTAAGGTTCGCTAGTCCAAAAACATTGACGTTATAAACGGCTTCAAAATCGGCTTGCGTGGTTTGCAAAAACGGTTTATTAATGAGTTTACCGGCGTTATTTATGAGGATATCAACTGTGTTTGGAGCAACATTAGCTGCCCAGTCCTCTACTGCTTTTTCATCAGAAATATCGAGAGAAAAAGGATATACGTTTGGTAAATTCAATTCCTCAATTGGACTGATGTTTCGAGATAATGCCCAAACATTGTGATGGTTTTCCGAAAACCATTGCACAATTGCCAAGCCAATTCCCCGGCTGGCTCCTGTGATCACAATGTTTTTCGACGCACCCAAAACGATTATACCACCAAACGGATGGGATTTTCAATATATTCCTTAAGCGTTTGCAAGAACTGCGCGCCCGTGGCTCCGTCAACGGTGCGGTGGTCACAAGCAAGGGTGAGTTTCATGGTATTCCCTACAACAATTTCGCCTTCTTTAACAACAGGTTTTTGCACAATTGCCCCCACAGAAAGTATGGCGGAATTTGGTTGGTTGATGATGGAGGTAAACTCAGTAATGCCAAACATTCCAAGGTTAGAAACCGTAAAGGTGCTTCCGTCCATTTCTTGTGGCGTAAGCTTTTTGCTTCGTGCACGACCGGCAAAATCTCTTACTTGCTCCCCAATCTGTGGTAAATTCATTTCGTTGGTAAAGCGCAATACAGGAACAACCAATCCGTCTTCTACTGCAACAGCCACGCCGACGTGTACGTGATGATTAAGCACCATTTTATCGTCATACCACTGTGAATTCACCTGTGGATGCTCTTTAAGCGAAAGCGCCACCGCCTTTACCACAATGTCATTAAACGAAATTTTGGTTTCTGGAATGGAGTTATACTGCTTTCTAAAGGCGATTGCAGCATCCATATCCAACTCCACCGAAAGGTAATAGTGCGGTGCATCGAACTTAGATGCCTTTAGTCGCTTGGCGATGGTTTTACGCATTTGCGAGTTGGGCACTTCTTCTTGTTTCTCTTGCCCCGACGGCACAAATACGGTGGTTTGTGCGCCATGGACCTAAAATGTTTGTGACAAAAGGCATTGAAACGGCATATTTGTTAGAAGAAGCACGTGCCAAAGCGTATTACGACAAC
>JBMYLU010000165.1:0-2251 GCA_049596595.1 Flavobacteriaceae bacterium
GGAGGCTCACAGGTCAGAAACGAAATGTTTTCGGACTACAAAGCCAACCGCGCCGAAACCCCATGATAATACAAGGAAAAATAACGTTTGTCGTCACCCAATTTCTTAAGGTCTTTAACATCGGTTACCCCTATATCCACCACATCGGTAGTAAAAAACCATCCGCGCCAAAACCAATCCAAATCAAAGGCAGAAGCATCCTCCATAGTGCGGAAAAAGTCTTCCGGCGTGGGGTGTTTAAACATCCAACGTTGCGAGAAGGTCTTAAAGGCGTGGTCAAACAATTCACGACCCATTACGGTTTCACGCAAAATATTTAAGGCCGTGGCGGGTTTGCTGTAGGCATTGGGTCCCAGCTGATACACGTTTTCTGGATTTGACATGATAGGTGCAATAAAATCTTGGTCACCTGCCATATAGCGGACAATGTTTTGCGGATCCATATCGTCTGAAGGGTAATGATCCAAACCGGGAATGGCATCGGGATGTGCTTTGCCAAAATCTTGTTCGGCAATGATTTGCACAAAGCTGTTAAGCCCCTCGTCCATCCAGCCCCATTGGCGCTCGTCTGAATTCACAATCATAGGGAAAAAGTTGTGCCCTATTTCGTGAATAATCACCCCAATCATACCAAACTTGGTGCGGTCACTGTAGTAACCACTTTCATCGGGTCTTCCAAAGTTGAAACAAATCATGGGGTATTCCATTCCTACATCGTCAGCATGTACAGAAACTGCTTTGTGATAGGGATAGTCAAAAGTCATGTTAGAGTAGGATTTCAACGCACTTGCCACTGTTTTGGTTGACCATTGCTCCCAAAGTGGGTTTCCTTCTTTAGGATACACCGAAACTGCCATCACATCCTTGCCGTTGATATCCACATTCATCATGTCTACAATAAACTTGCGCGATGAAGCAAAGGCAAAATCGCGCACATTTTTTGCCGTGAAATGCCAGGTTTTTGTACCTGTAGGCGTACTTTTTTCGTTGGCTTCGGCTTCTTCTTGGGTTACAATAAACACAGGTTCGTCATACGCTTTTTGCGCTTGCTTAAAACGCTTCATCATTTCTGAAGAATACACCGCTTTGCGGTTTTCCAAAACTCCGGTGGCCTCAACAATATGGTCGTTGGGTACCGTAATTTTTACGTCGTAATTTCCAAAGGGAAGGGCAAACTCACCATTGCCCCAAAACTGTTGGTTTTGCCAACCCTCAACATCGTTATACACCGCCATGCGAGGGAAAAATTGTGCAATGAAATACGCGTAGTTATCGTCTTTCACAAAATACTCATAGCCCGATCGCGCATCCCAAAACTGACGGTTGGGAATGTTGTAGTGCCACTTTAGTCGAAACGACATAGAAGTACCCGAAGCCAAAGGGGTAGGTAAATCAATGCGCATCATGGTTTGATGAATGGTGTAAGGTAAATCGACACCCGAGGTCGTTTGTAGCGCATCGATTTTAAAGCCTCCGTCAAACTTTTCGTTGAGCATAAATTCGTTTACAAAGCCGGGGGCAACAGAGCGTTGTGTGCCGTAATAATTACTGCCGTTATTCAATCGGTCAAAAGACTGCCCATCGCGAGCACGCACATTTTGGTCGAGTTGCAACCACAAATACGTGAGTGTTTCTGGCGAGTTGTTGGTGTAAGTTACCGTTTGGTCGCCAAACAGTTGTTGGGTTTCATCGTTGAGCACAAGTTCCATGTTGTAATCCGCTTGCTGTTGATAGTATTCAGGACCCGGTGCTCCCGAGGCAGTGCGGTATACATTTGGCGTTGCCAATTCATTATAAAGTTGTCTAAACTTGTTTTGGTTAGTGTGCCCTTGCGGTGTCTCTTGGGCATAAGAAACTGTAAATAAAACCGTTAGAAAAGCGGTGAGAATTTGAGTAATTTTCATTTTCGTTAATTTTTATAAATATATTGTTTTGTAGGAAAATCAGAAGCGGTATTGCGCAAAATTTTGGTCTTTGCTGTGCAAAAAACTCTTTTTATGTGTTGGGGTTGAGAGGGTTACAATATTTTTTTGATCCGGGAAAACAGCAAACAAAAAGGCATTTGACCATTCCAACACCTCCGCCTTTGGCACACTATCAAAGGATGCATAAACATGGGTTTGGTCTTTTTTGTATTCCCAGCCCACAAACGAAAAAGTCGTGGTTTCGGGCAACCCATACACCACAAAATGTGTTTTAAAATAATCTCCCAAAAGGCTTGGTTATTATCATCAAGTGTTATGAGGTAGAC
>JBMYLU010000166.1:0-2243 GCA_049596595.1 Flavobacteriaceae bacterium
ATGTGGCGCGCATCGGTCGTTTTTTGGCTACGGGTATTTTTGACCCCTCTAGAACTGTGGCGGTTGTAGGACCTGTGGTAGAAAAACCATCCTACCTTAAATCACGTATCGGCGAAGCCGTAGCCCCATTACTTGAAGCCGTGGGGATTAACGCAAATGGTCAGGTGCGTATCGTCAATGGTGATGTGCTTTCGGGAAGTACCACGCATGCCGATGGTAATTTAGGATTTTACAACAACACCCTTAGCGTCCTAGCAGAAGGAAATCACTACCGTATGTTCGGATGGTTGCCTTTTGTGGGCAGTAATATTTTCAGCATGTCGCGTACATCGTTGTCTTGGTTGATGCCAAAACGCAAATATGCTCTTAACACCAATATGAACGGTGAAGAACGTGCGTTGGTAGTTACCGGCGAAATGGAGCAGGTACTGCCAATGGATATTTTCCCTATGCAGCTGTTAAAAGAATGTATGGCACAGAATATTGAAAAAATGGAAGGTCTTGGTATTTACGAAGTTGCCCCCGAAGATTTTGCTTTGGTGGACTATGCCAGTACCTCTAAAATTGAAGCGCAAGCCATTATCCGCGAGGCGCTAGATGTTATGATTAAAGAAGTTGGTTAAATAGATATTTATGAAACTACGTGAACGTTTAGACGCGATAAAAAAACCTTTTGGAAAAGGGCAAAAATTTGAGCGATTTGCTCCTGCTGTAAACGCTTTTGATACGTTTTTGTTTGTGCCCAATCACACTACGCACAAAGGGGCACATATCCGTGATGGAGTAGACCTAAAGCGCACCATGGTAACGGTAATTATTGCCTTGTTGCCTGCTTTTATTTATGGGGTTTACAATACAGGTTATCAGTATTTTATCCAATCTGGAATTGCTTTTACTTTTTGGGATGCGCTCTTGCATGGCGCGCTCAAAATCATGCCTATGGTGGCGGTGTCTTACGGCGTTGGGCTTGCTATTGAATTTGCCTTTGCCGTATATCGTGGTCACGAAGTAAACGAAGGCTATTTGGTTACTGGACTTTTGGTTCCCATGATTATGCCCGTAGATATCCCGCTTTGGATGGTAGGATTGTCCGTAGCTTTTGCGGTATTGATTGCTAAAGAGGCTTTTGGCGGTACAGGAATGAATATCCTTAACCCTGCGCTTACGGCACGTGCTTTTGCATTTTTTGCCTACCCAACCTATATGTCTGGAAATAAAGTTTGGGTATCTGAGGCAAGTAATGTGGATGGTATTTCAGGAGAAACCATTTTGGGAAGCCTAGCTGCCGGAAACGATGTTAGCTATTCTATGTTTGACATGTTTGTGGGCGCTATTCCGGGTTCTATTGCCGAAACCTCAACACTTTGGGTGTTGGTTGGTGCTGCTATTCTTATCCTTACTGGAGTTGGAAGCTGGCGTATTATGGTGGGTGGCGTTCTCGGTGCTGCGGCTACCGCCTTTTTGTTCAACCTTTGGGGGGCTAATGCCCTGATGTCTTTTGACTGGATGAATCACCTTATTGTGGGCGGATTTGCTTTTGGTGTTGTATTTATGGCAACTGACCCTGTTTCGGCGGCACAAACCACTAAAGGAAAATGGATTTACGGCGTTCTTGTAGGGATTTTCTGTATCCTTATTCGCGTATTCAACCCGGCATACCCCGAGGGTGTTATGCTAGCCATTTTGCTTATGAATGTATTTGCACCAACCATTGACCACTATGTGGTTGAAGGAAACATCAAACGACGCAAAAAGCGTCTTAACGCATCATTAACTCCTGCATCATGAACAGAGATTCGAACGGATATACTTTTGGTTTTGCTGCTGCCATGGTTTTGGTAGTCGCCTCGGTGTTGGCTTATACCGCTAGCTCCCTTAAAGACCTACAAGCGGAAAATGTCCGCAAAGAGAAAATGCAAAACATTCTATCCACTATTGGGATTGAAACAGACCGCGAAGGTGCTGAGAAACTTTTCAACACTTACATCGTAGAGCAATTGGCGTTGCGCAACGACGGCACTGTAGACGAAGCTGTTGATGCCTTTTCGGACATTAAACTCGCCCTTGAATTAAAGAAAGATGCCAACGACCAGCGTTTTCCACTCTATGTGGCAAATGTTGATGCGGCTACTTATTATATTATTCCGCTTCGTGGTTCCGGACTATGGGATGCTATTTGGGGCTACATTGCGCTAAACGAAGACCGCAATACAATCAAAGGAGCCGTTTTTGACCATAAAAGT
>JBMYLU010000167.1:0-2240 GCA_049596595.1 Flavobacteriaceae bacterium
GTGCAAGCCCACAATATCTCCCGGATAGGATACGTCTACAATTTCTTTTTTATCATGAAAAGGCATTGCGTTACGATTTGACGGTGCCCTTTGCGCGCTTTGTAGTGCAGCATCAAAATGAGCTTACGTTTCCCTTCAAACGCTATCAGATACAATCTGTTTGGCGTGCCGACAGACCGCAACGAGGTCGTTTTCAAGAATTTACGCAATGTGACGCCGACGTGGTCGGTGCCGTTAGCCCATTGCTTGAGGCGGAGTGCATCCAATTGTTTGACGATGTATTTAATAATCTCTCGCTAAAAGGGGCAACAATTCGCATCAACCACCGAGGAATTTTGGCAGGAATTGCAAAGTATTTGGGCGCACCTGAGCGTATTGTAGACTTTACGGTAGCGCTAGACAAACTCGATAAAATTGGTTCTGATGGGGTGTATGATGAGCTTCGTCAAAAAGGCTTTGATGAAGATTCACTTTCGAAACTTACACCTTTGTTGCAATTACCGGGGAGCGTTGTTGAGCAGCTAGACACTCTTGAGAATTTACTTTCAGCCCAACCCGAGGCGTTGTCGGGTATTGCTCATTTACGTGAGGTATTGCGCTTTGTTTCGCCCTTGCAGGTAAGCCATTTGGCGTTTGATTTGACCTTGGCACGTGGGTTGAACTACTATACTGGGATTATTTTTGAAGTGGCACCGCCAAAAGAAGTTGCTATGGGTTCTATTGGAGCCGGGGGGCGCTATGATGATTTAACTGCACTTTTTGGACTTAAAGACATGCATGGTCTTGGTATTTCGTTTGGATTAGACCGATTGTGTATGGTGTTGGAAGAACTAAATTTATTCCCCTCAACCTTACAGCAATCTGTTGACGTTGTGGTGCTAAACTTTGGCGATGCCTTTGTGGAAGAGCTTATGCCGCACATTGCCAAATGGCGCTCAGAAGGTGTTCGTGTTATGGTATATCCAATACCACATAAGCTCAAAAAGCAAATGCAATTTGCGAATCAGTCCTATGCTTCTTGGGCGCTTTTCTACGGCGCAGAAGAACAAAAAGAAGGAGTTGTGTCCATTAAAAATATGACGGATGGGGCAACAAAAAAAATAAATCTAAACGTTTTTAACGTCTCTATGTTGGCTAACTAATTTTATCTACTTCATCCTCCATTTCACGCAATATTTTCTTAACTCGCTGAATTATTTCTTTATTACCAGAATCTTTTCCGGCAACCAGCCACTCCATACTGTAGCTAGGAAAGTGTTTAGCAACCCCTTGTAAAACCTCATGGCTAATAGTTGAGTTACGTCTCAAACAAGTTGAAACGGAATTTTGCCCTACACCAATTGTTCTCTCAAACTTTGAAATAGAAATATTTTCGTCTTCAATAATCTTACGTAATCTATCGTGAATTTCCATATTTCAAAATTAAAACCCATACCACTAACATTTTTTTGATTTATTGGCACCATATCCATCCATGTACTAACAATAGTTCAAGAAACAAAACATTCTTATGGTATGGTTTTTGTCCTTGTTTTATTAAAAATTTATAAAACCTTTCATTGCAGCTGCTTTTCTTGCCTTTTTTCTTGTGGGTTGTATTCCGCTAAGTTTTGCCCCAAACATAAAGACAGATAAAGTCAAAATTGCAAAGCGATTTAAACGTAATTTACCTAAGCACTATGCTTTTATTTTTGAAGACCCCAAAGAGGCTGATGAATTTTTTGATTACCTAAACACAAAATATCAACTTCCAGGAATAGATCGTAAAATACCAATCTGGATAAGCATGAAGCCATATATCATGAATTTTTATGAGCGTAAACGAACAGACAGTTCGCTAAACTTTATTCCTATTTTCGTAGATGGCGTAATAAGTGCAAAAACAGACCATACCTTTTTCGATGCTTTTTACACTATTAAAGATGAAAAGTGGTATGTTGTAATTACCATAACTGACCTTAATGGGAAAGATGGACTTGCGCCCAAGTTCCCAAAAAGGGACACTGTCGTATCTTTTTTACGTGCACTTAAAAAGGAGTATTTAAATACTGCAAACTATATGGAAGCTTATTTTAGACGTTGAAAAAACTCTTGAGTTGCTGGAAAGTAAAGTTCAAGTAAAATACGTAAATTTGTGCCTATTGAAAAAGAAAATAACCCTCGTGTTAGACAAAACACAACATCTGTTTTACTCCTCAAAGGCGATTAGATTTGTCTTGCTTTTGGCGTTGTTTTCACAG
>JBMYLU010000168.1:0-2217 GCA_049596595.1 Flavobacteriaceae bacterium
GAGCACTTGGTTTACACCCAAGGGGTCGGGGGTTCGAATCCCTCAGCGCCCACATCAATTATAATCCCGATGCATTGCATCGGGATTATTTGTTTTCAATAAAGGAAAAGCTTATTTCAGTCTTTTTGAAAACAAAAAAACACGCACGAAGTGTTAGGGATTTTTTGTTTTAGGGATATTAAATATTATCTGCTTTCTCCTTTATGTTGTAAAAACCGTCCTAAAACGCTCACACGAAACCAGCATATTTTCGTTAAAACCCGCACCAGCAGCTTTCATTTCTCGGCGGTAATAGGCTTTGTGCACTTTTCGCCAATAGGCTAAACTTTTATCGCCTTCGCCCTCGGCGTGGGCAAATGCCGCATCCACTTTATTAAAGGGTATTTGTTGTATGTTGGTAAGTTCAATAACAGCTTTTGCAACACCATCCCAATCCGTAACAATAAACAAATCCCCAACGTTGGGCATGGGTTCGTTGTGGTGCGCATACCACCAAACCGATGGGGCTGTAGCTTGTTTGATTTTCTTTACCACCAACTCGGCACATGTATTGGCATCATGCGCATTGTCACAGAAATAAAAGTGATTGGGTTGGGGCGTATGCTCGAAATTAGGGTGTTCCTTAACAAAGGTTGTCCACAATGCAGCCACAGATGGATTTGGTAATTTCATAGGTTAAAAATACATATTTCAACAGAAGATTGTATCTTACGGCTATGCAACCCAAAACCACATCACGGCTTAGCGCGTACATCGCTTTTTTGGCAGCGCAGTATGGCGTAAAACACACGGATTATGCTGCTTTACATGATTGGAGCGTAACGGAACAAGGTGTTTTTTGGGAGAGTATAGCTCGGTTTTTTGTCGTTGATTTTGATACCGCTTTTGAGGAGGTTTTTGTGCCCAAAACACCGTTTTATGAAACCAAGTGGTTTGGCGGTGCACGCCTAAGTTATGCGCATCATATTTTTAGAAATACCACCACAGAGCGCCCCGCACTTATTTACCAATCCGAAAACGAATACACCGAAATCAGTTGGGCGCAATTGATCGCCAAAACAGTTGAATTACAACAGCAGCTTATCGCTCAGGGTGTGGGTATAGGGGAATATGTGGTTTGCTATGGTATCAATAGCCCAGAAACGGTAGCAGCGTTTTTGGCTACCAATGCGCTAGGTGCGGTGTGGTCTTCTTGTTCACCTGATTTTGGTACCCATGCCGTTTGCGAACGCTTTGCCCAACTCCAACCTAAGGTGCTTTTTGCGCACAGGCACTACACCTACGGCGGAAAATCATTTGATACCACTGCAAAAATTTCCGAAATCGTTGAAAATGTGTCCACTCTTAAGGCGACTGTTTTTTTAGATCAACACACCACTTTTAACGATACGCCCAAAACGATAGCCAATATTAGATTTACTTCCGTTCCTTTTTCATCACCCATTTGGACCTTGTTCTCTTCAGGGACCACCGGTAAACCCAAAGCCATAGTGCACGGCACTGGGCATATGCTTTTAGAACACCTAAAAGCGTTGGCGTTACATCAAAATGTTTGTGTGGGTGACCGCTATTTTTGGTACTCCACAACGGGGTGGATGATGTGGAATTATGCGCTGAGCAGTCTGCTTTGTGGCGCAACACTATGTTTGTATTCCGATGCGCCAACCTATCCAACTTCAGATGCTTTGTGGCAATTTGCTGCTCGTACCAACATAACCCATTTTGGGGGTGGTGCGGTTTATTTTCAACATCAAATGGAGCACATATCGTCTTTTTTGGAAGAAACCGATTTTTCGTTTCTTAAAACCATTGGGTCTACGGGTTCACCGCTTTCGGCTGCGGTATGTGAGCGTTTACAGCAGCAGTTTCCCAAAACACAAATAATTTCGTTGAGTGGCGGAACAGACGTTTGCACCGCCTTTGTTGGGGGGCATCCCGATTTGCCAGTTGTTCCCGGTGAAATTCAATGCAAAATGCTTGGCGCACCCATAGAAATTTGGAACGAAAACAGAGAAGAAATCGAGAATAGTGCTGGCGAATTGGTGCTAATCGCACCTTTTTTGGCAATGCCTATTTGTTTGGTCAATGACCCTGATTTTAAGCGCTATCAGCAAAGCTACTATTCCAAATTTAGATCTGTTTGGAATCACGGCGATTGGGCATCAATCACCGAAAATGGCGGAATTATCATTTATGGGCGTTCCGATGCTACGCTTA
>JBMYLU010000169.1:0-2217 GCA_049596595.1 Flavobacteriaceae bacterium
TTTTCTAAACCCGATAAGTGCTGCCATAGCACCTCCCAAAAGTAAGATAAACTGGTTGGAGCCACTTAGCGCATCATCGCCATAAATGCCCACATTTACAGATAATAGAACGACTAAAACAAGTACAGGAACTAGGGCTGCGCCGAGCGAAAGGGTAGGTTTATGTTTCATATCAGTCTGTAATATTACGATTTTGTGAGGAATATGACATAATGCTGTAAGATATGCGCTGTTCATTGTACATTTGTAGCACAAAATTAAACGACAAATGAATCAATTTGATGTAGCCGTTATTGGCTCGGGTCCCGGAGGATATGTTGCAGCTATTCGTTGTGCGCAACTTGGCATGAAAACGGTAGTCATTGAAAAAGAACCCACCTTGGGCGGTACCTGCCTTAATGTGGGCTGTATTCCATCAAAATCCTTGTTGGATTCGTCGCATCACTACGAAACGGCGGTTAAAGATTTTAAAACCCACGGCATTGATTTTGAGGGTACGCTTGCGGTGAATTTCCCGCAAATGATTGCCCGCAAACGTGAGGTGGTATCCACTACAGTTAAGGGGATTGATTTTTTGATGGACAAAAACAAGATTACCGTACTTCGTGGATTGGGCTCGTTTGAAGATGCTACACACATAAAAATTACAGGCGAAGATGCGCAGACCATTGAAGCAAAACATGCCATTATTGCCACGGGTTCTACGCCGGGAAGTTTGCCGTTTATCAACCTAGACAAAGAACGTATTATCACTTCAACCGAAGCCTTAGAGCTTAGCGAAATCCCAAAACACTTGGTGGTGATTGGCGGTGGTGTTATTGGCTTAGAATTGGGACAGGTATACCGCAGACTGGGTGCCGAAGTCAGCGTGATTGAATACGCCGACCGCATTAGCCCGGTGTTGGACGCTGCACTTTCCAAAGAGTTAATGAAAGTAATGAAAAAGCAAGGGGTGAAATTTTACCTTTCGCACCAAGTAACTGCCGTGGAGCGCAAAGGTGATACGGTAACCGTAACGGCAAACGACAAAAAAGGCGTGGCGCAAACCTTTGCAGGGGATTATTGTTTGGTTTCTGTGGGCAGAAAACCCTACACCGACGGACTTAATACCGAAGCTGCCGGCGTAACGCTAAACGACCGCGGACAGGTTGAGGTAAACGACCAACTGCAAACCACAGCCCAGAACATTTACGCCATTGGTGATGTGGTGCGTGGCGCCATGTTGGCGCATAAAGCCGAAGAAGAAGGGGTGTTGGTTGCTGAATTTTTAGCAGGGCAAAAACCGCATATCGATTATAACCTGATTCCGAATGTGATTTACACTTGGCCCGAAGTGGCTGCTGTGGGAAAAACAGAGGAGGAGCTAAAGGCTGCGAATATCCCACACAAAAAAGGGCAGTTTCCCATGCGTGCGTTGGGGCGTTCTAGAGCGAGTATGGACACCGATGGTTTTGTAAAGATTTTAGCACATGCCGAAACAGATGAGATTTTGGGCGTACATATGATAGGTGCCCGTGCCGCCGACCTTATTACCGAAGCGGTAACCGCGATGGAATTTCGTGCTTCTGCCGAGGACTTGGCACGTATGAGCCATGCACACCCTACCTATGCCGAAGCCGTAAAAGAAGCAGCACTTGCTGCCACCGAAGACCGTGCCTTGCATGTATAGCTTGGCTACAGCAAAAGGATATAAAAGGCGTTGAAAAATGCCTTTTTTTAGGCCTAAACTTTTTTTGTTGAATTAGTGATCAACAAAACCTAAATCTGTTTGAGTGAACTCCTATACATTTTCTCACAAGAGTTTATTTTAAGTTGACCAAAGAAGAATGGGAGATGTTATCACAAATTGTGATGACGCAGTTTGCCAATTCTATACCAAATATCCTTAACCAACGGTTTTACCGTTGTCGGATAAATCAACACCACTGCGGTAACCCCAACCACAAAACCAAGTGCGCCCAAGACGGCTATTTCCCACGAAAGGGATTGTTTGTAAAATTTGTATAATCCAATACTGGTAAAACTCCCATAGAGGATAACGTAATGCACAATGTAAAGCGATAGCGTTTTGGTGCCTATACGCTGCCAAAGGCTTTGCTTTACTAGGGGTTCTACAAGCATAAACACCCCAAAAAGCATAAGCACATCGCCAAGGTGGATAAACAAAAAATTGTTGTATGAAACCTGTTGGAGCAGCGTACTGGAAAGCGCAGCCGC
>JBMYLU010000170.1:0-2198 GCA_049596595.1 Flavobacteriaceae bacterium
ATTTCTAGCGCCTTCAGAATCGAGATTGCTTTCCCATTGCCATCACGAAGTAAACCGAGCATAAGATGCTCTGTACCAATAAAATCATGTCCTAAACGCAATGCTTCTTCTTTGCTATACGTAATGACATCTTTTACTCTAGGTGAAAAATTATCGTCCATAGGCTTTTATATTATAATTGGTCAAAAACTAGACCAATTGCACAAAGGCACATAACGAATAGACAAAAAAAATATTTGAATTACAAATAAAATTAAGAGAATTTTTCAAAAAAACCTTTAATGCCAATATGTTAATAAGTCATAAGAAAAACGGCTTGAATTTTGCATTTATTCATTCGTTGAATGTGTATTTTAGCGATAATGTCATAACCACAAATATTAATTAAATGGCAACAGAAGATAAGTTGATTCCAATCAACATAGAAGACGAAATGAAGTCTGCATATATCGACTATTCCATGTCGGTCATTGTGTCACGTGCACTGCCAGATGTTCGTGATGGGCTTAAACCCGTGCATCGCCGCGTGTTGTTTGGTATGCACGAATTGGGTGTTAAGGCAAACTCGTCGTACAAAAAATCTGCCCGTATTGTTGGTGAGGTACTCGGTAAATATCATCCTCACGGCGATACTTCTGTTTACGACACTATGGTGCGTATGGCACAGTCTTGGAGTTTGCGCTACATGATGGTAGACGGTCAAGGAAATTTCGGTTCTGTTGACGGGGACAGCCCTGCTGCCATGCGATATACCGAAGCGCGCCTTCAAAAAATATCTGAGGATATGATGGCAGACATCGAAAAAGATACTGTTGATCATCAGCTTAATTTTGACGACACACTAAAAGAGCCAACTGTATTGCCAACGCGGGTGCCAAACCTTCTTATAAATGGTGCTTCTGGTATTGCTGTAGGTATGGCAACTAATATGCCTCCACATAACCTAACCGAGGTTGTAAATGGCACTGTGGCGTACATAGATAATCCTGAAATTGATGTAGATGGACTAATGGAGTTCATCAAAGCACCAGATTTTCCTACAGGTGGTGTGATTTATGGATACGAAGGCGTAAAAGAGGCCTTTCATACCGGTCGAGGACGTGTGGTGATGCGTGCCAAAGCAGAAATTGAGGAAGTGAACGGAAGAGAATGTATCATCGTTACAGAAATTCCGTATCAGGTAAATAAAGCGGAAATGATTAAAAAAACCGCTGAACTTGTAAATGACAAAAAGATTGAAGGCATCTCGAATATTAGAGATGAGTCTGACCGGAAAGGAATGCGAATCGTTTATATTCTTAAGCGGGATGCAATTCCTAACATCGTACTTAACACGTTGTACAAGTATACGGCACTACAATCTTCTTTTAGTGTAAATAATATTGCCCTTGTTAAAGGGCGGCCACAGATGCTGAATCTGAAAGATATGATTCATCATTTTGTGGAGCATCGCCATGAAGTAGTGGTTCGCCGAACTCAATACTTACTCAATAAGGCTGAAGAGCGTGCACATATACTTCAAGGATTGATTATTGCTTCCGATAATATTAATGAAGTGATTGCGCTTATCAAAGCCTCTGCCAATGCTGACGAAGCACGTGAGAAATTGATAAAAACCTTTGATCTTACGGAAGTTCAAGCAAAAGCCATTGTTGAAATGCGTTTACGTCAGCTTACGGGTCTTGAGCAAGACAAATTACGTTCTGAGTACGACGAACTTATGAAAACCATTGAGGATTTAAAAGACATCCTTGATAAGAAAGATCGTCGGATGCAAATTATAAAAGACGAACTTCATGAGGTAAAGGAAAAGTATGGTGATGAACGTCGTTCTACCATAGAATATGCTGGTGGTAGCTTCCGTGTAGAGGATATGATTCCCGATGAAAAAGTGGTAATTACGATTTCGCATGCGGGCTACATCAAACGCACACCACTTGCCGAGTATCGCACACAAAATAGGGGAGGTGTAGGTCAAAAAGCCTCTACCACTCGAAGCGAAGACTTTTTGGAGCATTTGTTCGTAGGTACCAATCATCAGTACATGTTGTTTTTCACCCAAAAAGGAAAGTGTTTTTGGTTGCGTGTATTTGAAATTCCAGAGGGCAGCCGTACCTCGAAGGGTCGTGCCATTCAAAACTTAATTAATATTGAGCAAGACGATAAGGTAAAAGCATTTATTTGTACGCAAGACCTAA
>JBMYLU010000171.1:0-2157 GCA_049596595.1 Flavobacteriaceae bacterium
TCGACTCGCCATTGTTCATGGGATTAAAGCCCAAGTTGGCTACCATAATAGCCTTTTCAATTTCAGGAATCAGTGTTTTTTCCCAAGGCTGCACGGAAAGCGTTTGCGCATCGGGCGTGTTCACATTTGCCACCTGACTAAGTGGGGTTTGTGCGCCGTAGTAATCTACTTTTACAGATGATAACATTACTGGGTTTGCCTTTCCGGCACGTATGTTTATAAATGATTTGTCGAGATGCGATACGGCTTTGTCCATTCCCTCTTGGGTGGCTTCCAGGATAAAGGTTAATTCTTCCATAGCTTATAAATTTACTAATGTTCCAATGGGCTCGCCCATAACCACTTTTTTCAAATTTCCAGATGTGTTCATGTCAAATACGATAATGGGCAATTCGTTTTCTTGACTAAGGGTAAAGGCTGTCATGTCCATCACTTTTAGCCCTTTGCTAAGCACATCGTTAAAGGATATGTTGTCAAATTTTTGCGCTGACTTATCTTTTTCAGGGTCAGCTGTATAAATTCCATCTACGCGTGTGCCTTTTAGAATGACATCCGCACCCACTTCTATAGCTCTGAGCACAGCAGCAGAATCGGTTGTGAAAAACGGGTTTCCTGTGCCGGCACCAAAAATCACTACACGTCCTTTTTCAAGATGACGCACCGCCCTACGCTTGATATATGGCTCTGCCACTGCTTCAATTTTTAGTGCAGTTTGTAGGCGCGTGGGGACCTCGGCATCCTCTAGGGCGCCTTGCAAAGCCATCCCGTTAATACACGTGGCAAGCATTCCCATATAATCGCCTTGTACACGATCCATACCATTGCTGGCAGCAGCCACACCCCGAAAGATATTTCCACCCCCAATCACGATGGCTACTTCTACACCCAAATCCACAATTTCTTTAATGTCTTGGGCATATTCGGCTAGTCGCTTGGGGTCAATACCGTGTGTGCGTTCGCCCATAAGTGCCTCGCCACTGAGTTTAAGAAGTATCCGTTTGTATTGCATGGAGTATGTTTGTGCAAATATAGCAAGTTAGTCCTGATTCCCGATGTTGCTTATAATCAAGAAGGGCATCATTTTTCTATGCGTAGTCCAGGAATGTGTTTTTTAACTTCCATTTTGCTGTACAACTCCTTTGGAAGAACAGTATGCTCTAGGACAAAGGCATCAAATTCTTGCTTAGTAATTGGCGTAAAGGCGTTAAAATAAATTCGTTTTTGATAGATTTCTTTAACGGCTACATTCACATCCATAGCCAAAACATTTTGCCTATTTCTGCCCTTCACCACTTTGTTTTTTTCGATGATTTTAAAGGGGCGTTTTACACCGTTTTGTTGCTGGTATTCTTCAAAAATATGATACAAGGTGTATTTGCCTTTATGGTTTTTCACAAACGTATAGGTTCTGTTGTTGAGACGCTCTTCATAGAACAGCCCAAACAGTTTTATTCTACTTTGGTGTTTGTTGCTTTGGTATACAATTTTATGCACGCCAAAATCTTCTACATCCACCAAAATATAGCCGTTGTAGTCTTTTTTCTTTCTGGAGCTAAACCGAATTTTATATACGGGCACACTCAAATCATATACAATCCCTTCATTGGAAAAACGGTATTTGTTGGGGGTGGCTAAAAAGGGTAACACCCAATCCTTTTCTGCAAATAGGGTTTTTGTTGCCATGCGTTGCAAAGTGCCGAGTTGGTTGGCAGCATATTTTTTTGGTGTTAATTTTCTTTTTTCTTGCTCCACGGAGTCCACCTCTTGCGATGGATTATCCATTTTAACACTAATTAGTGGCCCGGATTTTACCTTGAAATAAGAGTCTTTTTTCACTCTTTTTTTAAGGATATCACCAATTGTTTTTTCCATGGAATCGAAGTAGCTGTCTTTGAGCGAATCGCGAAGTTTTGCCGCTTGTAGCACTTGCAGCTTGTGGTGTTTAAGCCCGCCACTATCGCGAAGCCACTTGCTTTTGGAAAAAGATTCATCTCTGTCATTTTTTGGGACGTGCTCCAAAATTTCATCTACAAAGTTTTGGTCAAGTTCCGGAATGGTTGATTTTTTAATTTCGATATCCATTTTTTGGACTTCATCCATACCCGTATAATGCAGATATACCTCGCTTGCGGATAATCCGAAATCAACATTTTTGTG
>JBMYLU010000172.1:0-2140 GCA_049596595.1 Flavobacteriaceae bacterium
TTCCCTCTTTGGTATTTCTATTGATATCATTATTTATTGCTTGTGTGGAAAGAGGTAACTCACCGACTTCATCCAAAAAAATAGTACCTCCATGAGCGACCTCAAAATACCCACTTCGGGTTTGGGTTGCCCCAGTAAAGGCGCCTTTTTCGTGTCCAAAAAGTTCCGAGTCAATCGTACCCTCAGGAATTGCACCGCAGTTTACGGCTATGAATTTGCCGTGTTTTCGGTTGGATAATTGGTGAATGATACGCGGAAAAACTTCTTTTCCAACACCCGACTCTCCCGTAACCAAAACAGAAATTTCGGTAGGTGCTACACGTAGTGCTTTGCCTATGGCAAAATTGAGTTGTGGATCATTTCCAATGATGCCAAACCGTTGTTTGATGTTTTGAACATTATCCATGATGATAGCTTTGTGTTGGACCAAAATCAAGGGCAGTTCCGATTAAGGTTGCCGAAGTAAAGGAGTCAATTTTTACATTCACAAAATCGCCCACTTGGTAGTGCGCTTTTGGAAAAACGACTACTGTGTTTTGTTGGGCACGACCACTCCAATGTGCGTCCGATTTTTTTGATGCTTTTTCAATAAGTACCTCTACGGTTTTGCCTACAAACTGCGCGTTTCTGTACCGTCCGTGTTCTTGTTGAAGTGCAACAATTTCTTGAAGCCTTCTTTTCTTTACTTCTTCTGGAATATTGTCTTCTAGTTTCTTGGCAGCGGGTGTTCCAGGGCGTTCAGAGTACATAAACATAAATCCAAAATCGTATTTTACATACTCCATAAGGCTAAGTGTGTCTTGATGGTCTGCTTCGGTTTCGTTCGGGAATCCAGCTATCATATCTTGCGAAATGCCGCAGTCGGGAATAATTCGGCGAATGTCATCAATAAGTTCCATGTATTCTTGACGGGTGTGTTGTCGGTTCATGGCATTAAGCACGGCATCGCTTCCCGACTGAACAGGCAAATGGATGTAGTTGCAAATGTTTGGATGTTTTGCCATGATGTGTAACACCTCACGTGTCATGTCTTGTGGGTTTGAGGTAGAAAAACGAATGCGAATTCCGGGGTGTGCCGTAGCAACCAAATCGAGTAATTGATGAAAATGAACCGCAGTTTTTCGTTGTAATTCACTTGCCTTGGCAAAATCTTTTTTGGGACCGCCTCCGTACCACAAATAGCTGTCCACATTTTGGCCTAATAGCGTGACTTCTTTGAAGCCCGATTGGGCAAGGGTTTCGATTTCTTCCAAAATACTTTTGGGGTCACGGCTTCGTTCACGTCCTCTGGTAAACGGCACTACGCAAAACGTACACATATTGTCGCAACCACGTGTGATAGATACAAATGCGGTAACGCCGTTAGATTGCAGTCTTACAGGTTGTACATCGCCATAGGTTTCTTCTTTAGAGAGAATGACATTAATTGCATCTCTGCCGGCTTCAACTTCGGCTACTAGGTTTGGAAGGTCTTTGTAGGCATCGGGTCCTACAACCAAATCCACAATTTTTTCTTCTTCCAAAAACGCACTTTTGAGCCGTTCTGCCATGCAGCCGAGCACACCAACTTTTACGTTTGGATTTGTCTTTTTTACCCCTTGAAAAGCTTCGAGTCGATTTCTAACAGTTTGTTCGGCTTTTTCACGAATAGAACAGGTATTCACCAAAATCAGGTCTGCCTCGTTGAGTTGCGAGGTGGTTTCATAGCCTGCATCACCCAAAATTGACGCTACAATTTCGCTGTCTGAAAAGTTCATCTGGCAACCATATGACTCGATAAACATTTTCTTTCCCGAAGATGTGACAGTAGTATTCAACTCAAGCACCTCACCGTTATAGGCGTTTGGATTTTTACTATCAACTGGATTGGAATGACGCATCTATGCAATTTTTTAGTGCGTACAAAAATACAAAATATCAATGAAATTGACATTTTGTCAGGTGGATGTTTTTCTTAATGTGGTAATCTGGGTTTTAATACCCCGTAGCAATAGGTACCAAGGATGGCAAAAGCCAATACGACCAAAAGTGGAAAATATCCTGCGCCTATGAGCACATAAATAGGTCCTGGACAAGCTCCAGTAAGTGCCCAGCCTAATCCAAAAATAACCCCTCCAAATAAGGGTGCTTTTACCAATTT
>JBMYLU010000173.1:0-2133 GCA_049596595.1 Flavobacteriaceae bacterium
TAATGTGGCGGAAGCGCATTTGGGAGTAATTACGGGACCTTGTCATGCCGAAGAGGTTGCCCTTGAACGACTTTCATATCTCACCGTAGCCAGCGTAAATATGGATTTGGCAAAAGAAATGAAAGCCAAATTGGAGTGCGCCTATATTCGCACTACCATTTCCGATGATGTGGTAGGTGCCGAATATGCCGCCACGCTAAAAAACGTATACGCCATCGCCGTTGGCATGGCACACGGATTGGGCTATGGTGATAATTTTATTAGTGTACTCATTAGCAGTGCCATGCGTGAAATGAAACGATTTACGAAACACGTAAACAAGAGAAAAAGGAACATTAACAAATCGGCCTATTTGGGCGATATGTTGGTAACTGCGTATTCTGTTTTTAGTCGTAATCGCATGTTGGGAAATATGATTGGGAAGGGCTACACCGTAAAATCAGCCCTTATGGAAATGACCATGATTGCTGAGGGATATCATGGCACCAAAACCGCCTATGAACTTGTGAGTGATTCAGGAAAAAAATTCCCTATTCTACAATGTGTATATCAAGTACTTTACGAAAAAGCCTCGGCAAAGAAAAAAATTAAAGCCCTTAGTCAAGAGCTTAACTAACGGAGGTAAATTGTTTTAAGAGACGCACATCGTTTTCATAAAACATGCGAATATCTTCGATTTGATAGAGTAGCATTGCCATGCGCTCTAACCCCATTCCAAATGCAAATCCGGAATATTCCTCAGCGTCTATACCGCAGTTGCGCAACACATTAGGGTCTACCATACCGCACCCCATAATTTCCAACCAACCAGTTCCTTTGGTAATGCGGTAATCCGCTTCGGTTTCTAATCCCCAATAAATATCTACCTCCGCACTAGGCTCCGTAAACGGAAAATAAGACGGTCGCAAACGAATTTCTGCTGTGCCAAAAATGGCTTTGGTAAAATACAGCAGCGTTTGTTTAAGGTCAGCAAAGGAAACATTTTTGTCAATATAAAGCCCCTCTATTTGATGAAAAACACAGTGCGAGCGCGCCGAAATGGCTTCGTTTCTAAACACACGCCCCGGCGATAAAATTCGAATGGGCGGTTGGTTGCTTTCCATGTGGCGTACTTGCACCGATGAGGTGTGTGTGCGCAACACCACATCTGGATCTGTTTGTACAAAAAAGGTGTCCTGCATATCTCGGGCAGGGTGGTGTTCGGGCAGATTAAGTGCCGTAAAGTTATGCCAGTCATCCTCTACTTCTGGACCCGAAGAAAGCCCATAGCCAATGCGGCCAAACACATCTATTACCTTATCACGAACAATACTAATGGGGTGACGTGCTCCCAAAGGCATCGGCTGCCCGGGACGCGTAACATCATCAATAGCACGCTTGGCATTCCCTTGACTGCCTAATGCCGCTTGCAATTCGTTAACCTTATTTTGGGCGTCGGTTTTAAGTTGATTTAGGAGTTGTCCGTATTCCTTTTTTTGTTCGTTGGGAACATTTCTAAAGTCGGTAAAGAGTTTTGTAATATGTCCTTTTTTACCCAAATACGCTATGCGAAACTGTTCCACGTCCTCGGCAGTAGTTGCAGAAAACGCTGCTACATCGCTGATATGTGCTTTGATGCTATCTGTCATGGGGCAAAAATACACATTCCACTCGTAGTAGCGTCAACCGCAACAAATCTATGCGTACATTTGTGCTATGCCGCTTAATTTTATCGACATTGCTGTGGTGTGTTTGCTTTTCTACGGACTTGTCCGTGGAGCATTTCGAGGGTTTTTTGTCGAAGTCGCCTCACTACTGGCTTTGGTGTTGGGTGTTTTTGGCGCGCTACACTTTTCGAGTTTTACGGCAAGTCTTTTGTCAAATTACCTCGCCTGGGAATACCTCCCATTGTTGGCGTTTGCACTCACTTTTGTGGGGATTATTATTGGAGTTTCATGGGTTGGAAAACTACTTACCAAACTGGCAAAAGTCATTTTGTTAGGGTTTCTAAACCGCTTGTTGGGTGCGCTTTTTGGCGCATGTAAGTGGCTCGTTATTTGTGGGGTATTGATTTGGATTTTGGGTCAAGTCAACACTTTTTTTCCATTTCTCCCCGAAGAACTTATCAAAGAATCGTTGTTTTTTGAACAGTTG
>JBMYLU010000174.1:0-2128 GCA_049596595.1 Flavobacteriaceae bacterium
GCTGACCAACAGCAACAAAGTAAACTTTTTGAAAACGGCTCCCTGCTTCACGATTTGATTCATTATGTGCATTCAGGAGAAGATTGTAAACTTTTGCTAGTGGGCGATACCGCTCAACTTCCGCCTGTACATACAGAGCTCAGCCCAGCACTTGATACACGAGTTTTGTCTTTGGATCATGGACTTACACCAACCGAAATTGAACTCAATGAAGTAGTGCGTCAAGGGAAAGATTCTGGGATTTTATTTAACGCAACCCGAATTCGGCAGCAACTTACCGCAAGGCAAACCACATCATTCCAGTTTATTTTGGCAAAATTCCCCGATGTGGTGCGCCTACAAGATGGTTATGAAATTCAAGATGCCATAGAAACCGCTTTTCGAGAAGTGGGTAGGGAAGAGATGGTGTGTATCGTGCGTTCAAATAAACGTGCCAACGGCTACAACAAACAAATCCGCTCCCAAATTTTGGGTAAAGAACCCGAACTCGCCACTGGCGATTTGATTATGGTGGTGAAAAATAACTACCATTGGCTCACACCCGATTCGGGACCTGGGTTTATCGCCAACGGCGATATCGTGGAAGTCCTTGCCGTAAAAGCCACTAAAGAATTGTATGGTTTTCGTTTTGCCGAAGTGCATATTCGCATGCTCGATTACCCCGACCAAGAGCCTTTTGACACGGTATTTATTTTAGATACGCTCGATATAGACGCCCACGCGCTTTCGTTTGAGGACAATACCAAACTCTATCAAGCTGTAAGGGAAGATTATGCGCATTTGCCGCAATACAAACAGTATCTGAATGTCAAAAAGAATCCGTTTTTTAATGCGCTACAGATTAAATATGCCTATGCCTTTACCTGTCACAAAGCTCAAGGGGGGCAATGGAAGCGGGTGTTGGTGGAGCAACCCTATTTGCCCGATGGATTAGATGCTAACTATTTTCGGTGGTTGTATACGGCCGTAACCCGCGCTACCGAAACGCTTTTTTTGGTTGGTTTTTCTGATGATTATTTTCAACAGGATTGATTTACCTATTTTTGCGCCATGCAAACAGTAGCAGTTATCCCAGCACGATTTGAAGCCCAACGTTTTCCAGGTAAACTTCTGGCAGATCTAAACGGAAAAACGGTATTACAACGCACTTACGAGGCGGTTTCAAACACAGGGTTGTTTGATGCGGTTTGGGTAGCTACGGATTCAGATAAAATTGAACATCATATCCAATCCTTGGGTGGGAATGTGTTTCGTAGCACTCTTGACCACGAGTGTGGCAGCAACCGCGTAGCGGAATGCATAGAACATCTCGATACTGATGTGGTCATCAACGTACAGGGAGATGAACCGTTTATTTCCAAACAAGCCTTGTCAGATTTGATAGATGCCTTTAAAAATGACACAGCAAAAGCTATTGATTTGGCTTCGTTGATGATTCCCATTAACACTCAAGAAGATTTGGAAAACCCCAATGTCGTTAAAGTCGTGACTGACCAACAGGGTAGGGCGCTCTATTTTTCACGCGCCCCAATACCCTTTATGCGTGCCCCCGGACAGGCATACCGCCATGTGGGGATTTATGCGTTTCGAAAAGTAGCACTTCTTGAATTTTATGCGCAACAGCCAACCCCGCTCGAATTGGCAGAGAAAATAGAAGATATTCGGTATTTGGAAATGGGAAAAGTGATGCAAATGCTCACCACCGATTTTGTGGGTGTGGGTATTGATACCCCCGAAGATTTGGAGCGTGCTAAGAAACTACTCGGCTAAGACCATGGTGTGATAGACGTTTTGCACGTCGTCGTCTTCCTCAATTTTTTCAATAAGCTTTTCAACGTCCTCGGCAGCCTCGCCCGAGAGTTCTTTGGTGGTTGTGGGAATACGCTCAAAACCCGAAGATAAAATTTCAATTTCTCGGTTTTCCAATTCTTTTTGAATGGCACCAAAGCTTTCAAACGGCGCATATAGTAAAATTCCGTCCTCATCCACAAATACCTCGTCAACACCAAAATCAATAAACTCCAATTCCAACTCCTCAGTTTGTGATTATGAGAGTTTGCGCCCCTATATTGACCAAGTTGTTTTAGGTGAAGCCGATATTTTATGGCCAAGTGCATCCCATTGTGCT
>JBMYLU010000175.1:0-2121 GCA_049596595.1 Flavobacteriaceae bacterium
GTCTGGATTTACGCTTCGTCAAGCGCAAACCCAATTATACGATGCACAAAACAATTACCTATCCGCCATGCAACAACTGGTGGTTTCCAAAACAGCATTATCCCTTTTACTAAACCCCGTAACAACTGAAAAATGAAAAAGAAAATATACAGTTTACTGATTTTAAGTCTTTTGGTGGCATGTGGTGCCCCTAAAACCGTGGATACCAATACACTCATAGAGGAAGAAAACATAGCGGGATTACGTGCCCGTCAAGCCGAATTGGTAAAGCAAAACAACACCATCAAAGAAGAGTTAAATCGTGTAATTGACGCCATTGACCGACTAGACAAAAACAAAAAGCGGTCGTTAGTAACCGTGCTTTCGCTTCAAAAACAGCCTTTTGCACATACGGTTGTATTGCAAGGGGTGGTAAAAACAGACCAAAACATGGTGCTAAATGCCGAGTTTATGGGTACCGTAAAAGCCATTCACGTAACAGAAGGGCAGCAAGTCAGCAAAGGAGATTTACTCGTTACTATTGACGATGGCGGACTCGCACAAACCCTTGCGTTGCAAAAAATTCAACTTGATTTGGCAAAGACCTTATTTGAGCGCCAAGAACGCTTGTGGAATCAAAATATAGGCTCCGAAATGGAGTACTTACAAGCAAAAACAGCTTACGAAAGTCAAGAAAAAAGCTATCAACAATTGCAAGAGCAACTCAACAAAACCAGACTATATGCGCCGTTTTCGGGTCGTGTTGATGATATCATGGCCGAGGTTGGGCAATTGGTAAGTCATGGTATGAGTCCGCTACTGCGCCTTGTAAACCTAAAAAGCATGTATGTGGATGTGGATGTGCCCGAACGCTATTTTCCAAACATCAAAAAAGGGACAGTTGCCACGGTCGACATTCCAGTATTAGACCATCAATACAAAAGCAGCGTAACCCACAAGGGAACACATATCAGCACAGGTAACCGCACATTTAAGGTTTCTATTGGAGTTGATACCGCTGAAACCCTTGCGCCCAACCTTATTACTACCGTGCGTTTGGTGGAGTACCAAAACCCAAATGCGTTGGTTATTCCACTAGAAGTAGTATCCGAAAATTTTGGAGGTGAACAGTATGTTTATATCGTGGATGCAGAAAATAAAGCCCAAAAACGCATGATTAAAACAGGTCTTGTTGAAGGCGATGACGTTGAAGTCTTAGCAGGACTGAGCGCAAACGACCGAGTGATTGGTGAGGGTGCGCGTTTGGTTAAAGAAAATGAAAACGTCCAGATTACAAATGCGCTATAACTATGGAAAATAAATCCAATAAAACGTTTGGGCTATCGGTTTGGGCAATCAAAAACAGTACTATTATTTATGTGCTGATGGGGATATTCTTGATTTTGGGGGGTTCAGCATATGTAAATATGCCGCGCGAAAACTTCCCTGAAATTACCGAAACGACCATTTTTATCAGTACCCCTTATCCAGGAAATACAGCTCAGGACGTAGAGCGGTTTGTTACCGACCCCATTGAGGAAGGGATTAAAGGCATCAGCAATATTGTTGAAATTACCTCAACCTCACAAGATGATTATTCAATTGTTTCCATAGAATTTGACGAAGACATCTCCGTTGACCTTGCCAAACAAAAAGTGAAAGATGAGGTAGACGCCGTAAAAGCATCCGAAGACTGGCCAACGTTCAACAATGCCAAATTGGAGCCTTCGGTTTTTAATCTGAATTTCTCCGAAGAAATGCCCATTCTAAATGTAAGTATTCAAGGGGATTACCCCATTGATCGCCTGAAAGCCTATGGTGAAATACTGGAGGATCGTATTGAGCAATTGGAGCAAATTAAGGCGGTGGATATTCGTGGAGCACAAGAAAAAGAGGTTGAAATTGCCGTGGATATTCGCAAAATGATGGCATCCCAAATTAGCTTCAACGATGTGATGCAAAGCATAGCCAACGAAAACACAACTATTTCTGCAGGAAGTATGCGCGGCGCTGGGCAGCGCAGGAGTATTCGTGTGGTAGGGGAAATTGCTTCCCCCAAACAACTAGAAGCATTTGTAGTCAGCAATGAAAAAGGGACGGTATCGCTTGGCGAAATTGCTACCATAGCATTAAAAGATCAAG
>JBMYLU010000176.1:0-2076 GCA_049596595.1 Flavobacteriaceae bacterium
TAGACTTTGCTAGCATCTCTTTAAGCTCTGCTGGCGTAAGTGGCTCTACAGCCACCGAAGCTTTTGCCTTGGGTGTTGTGGCAACCTCAGCCACAGGAACGGCTTCTGTCTTTTTCTTAACCGTAAACTTAATGGCATCTACCGCCGACTTGGTACGCAAATAGTACATTCCCGTTTTTAAACCGGATTTCCAAGCGTAGAAGTGCATCGAGGTCAATTTAGACATCGTAGCGCCTTCCATAAACAAGTTCAACGATTGCGATTGGTCAATGAAGTACCCACGGTGGCGCGACATATCAATAATATCTTTCATACTCATTTCCCAAACCGTTTTATAGAGCTCTCTAATCTCTGCAGGAATGGTTTCAATATGCTGAATAGAGCCGTTGGCACGCATCAGTTCTTGTTTCATGTCCTCATCCCACAAGCCTAGGTTTACAAGGTCTTCTAGCAAGTGCTTGTTTACCACAATAAACTCTCCCGACAACACACGGCGGGTGTAAATGTTTGAGGTGTACGGCTCAAAACACTCGTTGTTCCCCAAAATCTGTGAGGTCGAAGCTGTTGGCATAGGTGCCATCAATAAGGAGTTACGCACCCCATGTTTTTTAATTTCCTTGCGAAGTTTCTCCCAGTCCCAACGCCCGCTGAGTTCATCATCCTTAATGCCCCACATATTGTGCTGGAATTCGCCTTTGGAAATAGGCGAACCTTTGTAGGTTTTGTAAGGTCCTTCTACTTCTGCCAACTCTTTAGAAGCTGTTAGTGCAGCAAAATAAATGGTTTCAAATATCTCTTGGTTGAGCGTTTTTGCCTCTTCACTGGTAAAAGGCATACGCAGTTTAATAAACGTATCGGCAAGTCCCTGTACGCCCAAGCCCACCGGACGGTGACGCATGTTGGAGTTTTCTGCCTCTGGCACAGGATAATAATTGCGATCAATGACCTTGTTTAAGTTTTTAGTAACTCGTTTGGTTACTTTGAACAGTTCTTTGTGGTCAAAAGCGCCGTCTTTTACAAACATGGGCAGTGCAATAGATGCCAAGTTACATACGGCTACTTCGTCTTTGGAGGTGTACTCCATGATTTCGGTACATAAGTTTGACGAGCGAATCGTACCCAAATTCTTTTGGTTTGACTTGCGGTTTGCAGCGTCTTTGTACAACATATAAGGCGTGCCCGTTTCAATTTGTGATTCTAGGATTTTCTCCCAAAGCTCACGCGCTTTAATGGTTTTCCGTCCACGGTTTTCCGCTTCGTACTGCAAGTACAATTTTTCAAATTCTTCGCTGTGGCAGTCATAAAGCCCTGGACATTCGTTAGGACACATCAAGGTCCACTCGGCATTTTCTTCCACACGCTTCATAAACAAATCTGGAATCCACATGGCATAGAATAAGTCACGAGCACGCATTTCTTCTTTACCGTGGTTTTTCTTTAACTCCAAGAAGTCAAAAATATCGGCATGCCAAGGCTCTACATAAATAGCAAAAGACCCTTTGCGTTTTCCACCGCCTTGATCTACATAGCGTGCCGTATCATTATATACACGTAGCATCGGTACAATTCCGTTAGAAGTACCATTTGTGCCAGCAATATACGAGCCCGTTGCACGAACATTATGAATAGAAAGACCAATACCGCCAGCAGACTGTGAAATTTTGGCCGTTTGCTTTAGGGTGTCATAAATGCCATCGATACTATCATCGCGCATGGATAATAAAAAGCAGGAGGACATCTGTGGTTTTGGCGTTCCCGAGTTAAAAAGTGTTGGCGTAGCGTGTGTAAAATAACGCTTCGACATAAGGTGGTAGGTCTCAATGGCAGCATCCAAATCTGTGGGGTGGATCCCAACAGAAACACGCATCAACATATGTTGTGGACGCTCGGCAATATTGCCATTAATTTTTAGAAGGTATGAGCGCTCAAGGGTTTTAAAACCAAAGTAGTCATACCCAAAATCGCGGTTGTATATGATTGTAGAATCCAACAAATCGGCATTTTCTTGAATCACTTTATATACCTCATCAGACAACAGTGGCGACTTTTTCTCGGTACGCGGATTCACGTACTCGT
>JBMYLU010000177.1:0-2069 GCA_049596595.1 Flavobacteriaceae bacterium
AAAGTCATGGAAACAAAGGTATATTTTTTTTTGTTGTTTGCCTATACTCATAAAAAGAAAGACGTACTTTTGTGTCGGCTTTTAGGTTTTTCTACACTAGAAAATGAAAAGGGAAAAAGGTGTGATGCCTTTGCTGTTCCCGCAACTGTAAGTGCTACTTTACGCAATTCTTTATGCCACTGTGCGCATGTGCGTATGGGAAGGCAATTGCGAAGCATAAGCCAGGAGACCTGCCTAAGAGATTCAAGCTGCCATTGCTCGGGATAAGCAAGAACAGTTCATTTATTTATTACATAAACATGAGATATTTCCTTGCGCTATTGCTATGCGCAGGTGCTGTCAATGCACAAGAACTTTTGGATGAGGTTGTCGTTTCGGATACCCGTATACCAAAAACAAGAAAAAATAGCGGTAAAGCCGTGGTGAAAATAACGGCAAAAGATATTGCTAAAAATCAAGGGTTAAACCTTGCACAACTCTTAAATCAATATGCAGGGATTTATATTTCGGGCGCACAGATGCATCCCGGCCAAAACTTGTCGTATAACATTCGTGGTGGGAATAATCGCCAAGTGCTGGTGCGCATAGATGGTGTTTTGGTGAGTGACCCTTCGCAAATCGAGTCCGAATTTGACTTACGCCTTCTTGCGGTAGACCAAATTGAATCCATTGAGGTGGTAAAGGGGGCTGCCAGTAGTTTGTATGGCAGTGGCGCAGCAACCGCTGTGATTGATATCACCACCAAAAATAACGCAACTGAAAAAACAAGTTTGATCCTTTTACAAGAATGGGGCACGCAAAACACCCACAGCCAAAAATTAGGTTCGCTTTCCAACGCACAACGACAGTTTGTGCAACTGCAGCGTAGTATTGCCAAAATAGGACTCAGTGCTTCGGTAAGCCGATTTACTTCAGATGGAATGTCTTCGGTGGTGGGTGTTGAAGACGATGCTGTAGAAAAAGAAAATATTCAATTCAGTGCCAAAAGCCAATACGAAGGGCCTTGGGCTTGGGTAGCTTTTTATCAGCGCGATGTCGTGGATTCGGAGTATGATGCAACCTATCCCACGTATGCCGATGCACCCAATAGTTTTGTGAGTAAACAACAACGTATGGGTTTTGTACCGTCTTACACGAATGAAAAATCGAGTGTGCAGGCGCATGTTTCTTGGTCAGATGCTAAACGTAATTTTTCCAGCAATTACCCCATTGACTACATCTCAAATGTATTTATCACAGAGCTTACGTGGCGGTATCGCGCTTCGGAACGTTTATCGCTTTTGAGTGGCGGATTGTTGCAAGATTTTCGTTCGGGAAATTCAAATTTGGCAGCTGATTTTAAGCACGATAATGTAGCCTTTTTTGTGGGTGCCACTTGGCAACACCCCAAAGGGTTTGCTTTGCAACTTAGCGGTAGAAATTCCGTAAACAGTGCTTTTGGTGCGCATAAGACCTACACCCTAAACCCATTTTATGTTTTTTCGTTTTCTGAAGGCTCATACCTAAAGCTTTTTGGTTCTTTGGCAAGCTCGTTTATTGCGCCGTCGCAGTATAAATTGTTTGATCCAAATTATGGGAACCCTGACTTAACACCCGAAGAAAATATAACTCGTGAATCGGGGGTGGAGTATGTTTCCAAAAACTGCCGCATTACACTTGTGGGTTTTCAGCGAAAGGAAACTAATGTCGTAGACTTTGTGCCATTACCCAATTTTGCCGGACAATATCGGAACAGTACTAGTGAATATAGGGTTCGTGGGCTAGAGGTAGAAGGACAATTTTCGATTAATAATCTGAACATCCAAGCCAATTATACCTTTACTGAAAAAGTAAAACAAGACCCGCTGCGTTTGCCAAAGCACGCCGCAAATTTAGGGCTGACATACAACACGCAAAAGGCACAATGGAGTGCACATTTGCGCCATGTAGGGAATAGAAAAGATACGAATTTCGAAGATGGGAAACGAGTAGATTTAAGCGCATTTACGCTTGTCGATGCTAGGGTGTCATTTCCAAATGTGATTGGAAATGCTACCGCACGTTTGTCATTAACCAATGTATTCGATACG
>JBMYLU010000178.1:0-2037 GCA_049596595.1 Flavobacteriaceae bacterium
GTCTATGCGTTTTTTGTCCAGTTCCGGAATGGAAGCCATCATGTAGGCAACCGTTTCGGCAGCCAATTCATCTGGGCGTTTAAAGCGGAAAAGTCCACGTGGGGCTTTTCCAACGGCGGTGCGGTAGGCTCGAACGATGTATGCTGTTTTCATAATTAGTTTCGTAAAGGTTTTCCTGTTTTAAGCATATGCTGAATACGCTCCAATGTTTTGCGCTCGGCACAGAGTGATAAGAAGGCTTCGCGCTCAATATCAAGCAAATAGCGCTCACTGACCAATGTTGCTTGTGATAAGTCGCCACCTGCCATTACATATGCCAGTTTATTGGCAATTTTTTGATCGTGTTCTGAGATGTATTTAGACGCATTCATTGCATCTGTTCCTACTAAGAACATGCCAAGGGCTTGTTTTCCCAACACTTTTATGTCTGTGCGTTGTTGTGGTTTTGTATAACCGCGTTGTGCCAAAAGAAGGGCTTCTTGTTTGGCAACAGAAAGTTGGCGTTTGCCATCTACAACCACAACATCTTTTCCTTTTTGGAGTACTCCAAAATCAAAAGCTTCATAGGCGGAAGTCGCTACTTTTGCCATACCTATTGTAAGAAAGTATTCTTGTAAAATATTGAGTTCAACATCATTTTTTCTAAAAGAATCCGATGCGCGCATTGCCATTTCTTTTGAACCACCTCCACCAGGAATAACACCTACACCAAATTCTACCAATCCAATATAGGTTTCTGCAGCAGCCACCACTTTATCGGCGTGCATAGTTAGTTCACATCCGCCACCTAGTGTGAGTCCATGGGGTGCAGCCACTGTAGGAACACTCGAATAACGCATTCGCATCATGGTGTCTTGGAAATATTTGATTGCCATATTAAGCTCGTCATATTCTTGCTCAACAGCCATCATAAATATCATCCCCAAATTTGCCCCAGCAGAAAAATGCGCTCCGTTGTTTCCTACCACAACGCCTTCATAGCCCTGTTCGGCAAGGTCAATCCCTTTGTTGATGCCTTGCAACACCCCAGCACCTATGGTGTTCATTTTGGAATGAAATTCAATGTTTAGGATACCATCACCAATATCAATTACCGAACATTCTTTGTTTTGCCAGATGGTTTTGTTTTCTCTAACATTATCCAAAATAATAAAGGCATCTTGCCCAGGGATGGGTATAAATTTCTTTTCGGAAATGTGATAGAAGTGTTTTCTGTTTTCAACGAGTTGATAAAACCCATTTGCACCAGTTGCAGCAAGGGCTTCAATCCATGATGCCACGGGTTGCCCCGCCTCTTTAATAAGTTCAATTCCAACTGAAAGCCCCACAGCATCCCACAATTCAAAGGGGCCATGCTCCCAGCCAAATCCGGCTTTCATTGCTTCATCGATTTGGTATAATTCGTCTGAAATTTCAGGGATTCGAAATTGTACGTAAGCAAAGGTTTCGCCCAATACCTTTCGGTAAAATGTAGCTGCTTTGTCTGTTCCACTAATCAAAACGGGAAAACGATCAACCACCTTTTCTATTGGTTTTGTTTTTTCTAATGTGGCAAAAGACACATTCTTTTTTAAGCGATAGGTCATGGTGTCTAGATCTAACACCTGAATTTCTGATGAACCATCCTCTTTTTTTACCTTTTTATAAAATCCTTGTCCGGTCTTGCTGCCCAACCAGTTTTCATCCATCATTTTTTGGATAAAATCTGGCAGTACATAGCTATCTCGCCGCTCGTCGTTGGGGCAGTTTTCATAAAGTCCGTTGGCGACGTGCACTAAGGTGTCTAGCCCCACAACATCTACCGTTCTGAAAGTTGCCGATTTTGGACGACCCATGACAGGTCCGGTGAGTTTATCTACTTCCTCTACCGACAATCCCATAGGTTTCATTTGATGAAACAGACTTTGGATGCAAAAAATGCCAATGCGATTTCCAATAAACGCAGGGGTGTCCTTTGCTAACACAGCGGATTTTCCTAAGAAACGACTGCCGTAGTCCATAAGAAAATCAATTACTTCTGACTTACATTTTGGACCA
>JBMYLU010000179.1:0-1965 GCA_049596595.1 Flavobacteriaceae bacterium
TAGAATTGACTTTTTAGCAACGGTTGTCCAGCGTTGTGCAATTTTAGCTCCTGCCAAACTAATAATAACATCAACATCGTTAAGGACGCTAGGGTCAAAAATTTCTTTTTCTGGGTTCCAATAGTGTGCTGATACATCATCAGAAAAAGCTGCTGTACCCTTACGTGTGGTAAGCACAAGCGCCTGATGACCAGATTGTTGCAGAACAGGAATAAGTGCCTGACCTACCAAACCGCTCGCTCCTGTTATTAAAATTCGCATTTTTTTTGGTAAATGTACATCAGATGAGTTATGCACCCAAGATTTTGTTATTTTTGTTTTACGAAAGCCTGCAATGGCGTTTGTAATTAAACATCGATACACACCATTATACTTAAAGCTAACATAAAGTGGTTTGTGCAACTTTAAATAAATGAAAAAACTGATAAACATCACTCCATCGACAAGCTCCAAAATTGGAAGTGTTGATTTTGATAAGCTGGCTTTTGGTGCCACGTTTACCGATCATATGTTTGTTTGTGATTTTAAAAACGACGTATGGGAAACACCTCAAATTGTGCCTTATGCCCCAATGGAATTATCTCCAGCGGCTAGTGTATTACACTATGGGCAAGCGGTTTTTGAGGGTATGAAAGCTTTTAAAGACAATGCGGGAAGCGTATGGTTGTTTCGTCCCGATCAAAACGCAAAGCGCATTAACAAATCTGCCGAGCGTCTTGCTATTCCAACGTTTCCAGAAGAAGTTTTTTTGGAGGGACTAAAGCAACTTATTTCTTTAGATAAAGACTGGGTTAAAGCAGGAAAAGGTAAATCGTTATATGTGCGTCCATTTGTATTTGCTTCCGAAGCAGGTGTACAGGCTTCTGCAGCTCGAGAGTACCGTTTTATGGTTATCTGTGCTCCTGTTGCAAGCTATTATGGAGGTGATGTGCGTGTAAAAATCGCCGACCACTACAGTCGTGCTCCACAGGGCGGAACGGGTTATGCCAAAGCCGCTGGAAACTACGGGGGGCAATTTTACCCTACCCGACTCGCCAAAGATGAAGGCTATCAACAAGTAATTTGGACAGATGCCGCTACACACGAATACGTTGAGGAAGCAGGTACCATGAATTTGTTTTTCCGCATTGGCAACACCTTGATAACGGCACCCATTAGCGACAGTATTTTGGACGGAGTTACACGTAAAAGTATTTTAGCACTAGCCGAACATATGGGTATTCGTACCGAGGTGCGCGAGCTAAAAGTTTCAGAGCTTATTGAAGCAAAAAAATCAGGAGAATTACTCGAAATATTTGGAAGCGGAACAGCAGTAGTCGTACAACCTATTATTGGATTTGGTTATAAAGGCACTGATTATGACACTCCACTTCCTGAAAATAGTTTTGTGCAACAACTCAAAGATGCTTTGGTCGATATCCAGTATAACAACACCGATGACCCTTTTGGGTGGCGTTTTAAGGTGTGTGACTAATCTAAAAACTGCTTAAGGTTGGGCTTCCTGTAATGTGGTCCTTTCATCACTTTACCATCTTCACGGTAAATAGGTTTGCCGTCGGCTCCTAATTTGCTCATATTGCTTTGCTGTATTTCGTTAAACACATCCTCAATAATATGTTGCATGCCATGTGTAAGTATTGTACCACATAAAATATAGAGCATATCACCAAGGGCATCGGCAACTTCAACAAGGTCGTTGGTGTTGGCAGCCTCTAGGTACTCATTATTTTCTTCTGCCATAAGTTTATAACGCAGTTGATTGATGGCTTCGGAGGCATTTGCAGTGGGCTGATTTGCCATCCCTACTCCAAAAGCGTTGTGAAATGCTGCTACAGCATTGAGTTGGTTTTGCATTTTTTTTTAGTTTCGCTAAAAATAACGCTATGTTCTCCACGGGTCAATTGATTTTTGCACTTTTTTTCGTTTTTGCTTTTACGGCTGTCATTATATATAGTTATAAGAAAG
>JBMYLU010000180.1:0-1964 GCA_049596595.1 Flavobacteriaceae bacterium
GTGGGCGGTCTGGCATCGGGGATTACCCCCCAAACAGGGCTTGTTTCGGAACCAAATCCAACAGCACTTGCGAATACGCTTGCACAAGCTCTTAGCGAAACCAAAACATTTACCACAAGTGAATCGTTTGAAGTACTTAAAGAAGAAAAGAGTTGGCATCGTTTTTGTAAATTATTTTCAAATACTATTATAAAAAAATAATGCCATGCACATACTCCCATTAAGCCTTCTGGTTGCCGCCTGTACCCTAGCGGCACCGAAACCCATCGATAATCCAAAACCCGTTAATGAAACGAATTACCCTGTTATTCAGGGAGATGCTACTGCCTATTTTGCTTCGGGTTGCTTTTGGTGTGTTGAAGCCGTTTTTGAACAAGTGGAAGGCGTAAAAGAAGCCGTTTCGGGCTATTCGGGAGGGGAAACCAAAAACCCAACCTACCGCCAAGTGGTTACAGGACGTACCGGACATGCCGAAAGTATTCAGGTAATTTACGACCCAACCGCGGTTTCATTCGAAACCCTTGTTCAGGTGTTTTTTGGTTCCCACGACCCCACAACGCTAAACCGCCAAGGTCCCGACAAAGGAACGCACTACCGTTCTATAGCGTTTTATCAAACCGATGAGGAAAAGAAAATTATTGAAGAAACCATTGAAACACTGACCCAAGCAGAGCGGTATAAAAACCCCATAGTAACCGAAGTGAAAAAGTTTGAAGCCTTTTACCAAGCCGAAGACTACCACCAAGATTTTGAGGCAAATAACCCCAAACACCCCTATATCAAAGCAATTTCAAAGCCTAGAGTTAGCCGGTTTTTGCAAGCCTATCCAGAATTGGTAAAAGCGGGTTTGGAATAATCTTTCTTCGTAAACACTTAATTTTTATTGTAATTTGCATAAAGTATAGTCTTATTACTATATTTGATGCGTTAAACTATTGCCCCAAAGTATGAAGTATAGTGCCTTTTTAAAGCTTATTAGAAAGAACGGTTGGCAATTGTTGAGACAGGGAAAAGGAAGCCATGAGATTTGGGAAAAGTGTGGAAAAAGATAGCCGTTCCAAATCACGGAGCTAGAGAAATACCAAAAGGCCTAGAGAAAAAATTAAGAAAAGAAATGGGGCTTTAGTCCCCTTTTAACAAAGTTGAGAACATGAAAACATTAAAAATCGTTATTGAAAAAAGTAGTGATTCCTTTGGAGCTTATGCCCAAGATGTAGAAGGGATTTATGGTGCTGGAGATACCTTAGCCGAAGTAAAACAATCTATAAATGACGCTATTGAAACCATAAAAACATTTGGCGAAAAAGATATTCCCGAAATTTTAAAAGGGGATATTAAATTGGTTTTTGTTTTTGAGACACAAAGCTTTTTGGAGTATTTTGATAGTATATTCACCCGCGCAGCCTTAAGTCGTTTGACAGGTATAAACGAAAAACAGTTAGGGCATTATATGCAAGGACTGCATAAACCAAGAAAAGATAAGGCTGAAAAAATAGAAAAAGCACTTCATAATCTTGGAGAAGAACTTTTATCGGTAGAGCTTATCTAATTATGTGGTATCGGAATAAACCGCAAATAAATTTTTGCAAACAGCCATCCGCCAAAAGCACCAAAAAGCGCGCCGCTTAACACGTCTAGTGGGTAGTGTACACCAATATATATACGGCTATAGGCAACTAGCGTAGCCACTCCAAAAAGGACATACATCACTCGAAAACGTTTTGCGAAAAGGGTAACAAAAAGGGTTGCTATGGCAAAGGAATTTGAAGCATGCCCGGAAAAATAACTATACCATCCGCCGCAACTCGGTTTTACACGGCGCATCAGGCCCTCCAACTCAGGTTCGTGGCAAGGGCGCAGTCGCTGAAATCCGGTTTTAAAGGCATTCGTAACTTGATCGGTAAAGGTGATAAGCAAGCCAATGGTTAGCAACAGCCAAAGCGTATTTTTCCAACCCAGCCATT
>JBMYLU010000181.1:0-1934 GCA_049596595.1 Flavobacteriaceae bacterium
ATATAGCACCCCATTTTCAATTCCAAGATTAGAGTTATTGTCTAACTTTTTCACAGCAGTATTTATCTTGGCTTTTATGTCCGTAAGGGGAAGAATAGCCCAACGAATCTCATCACTTGTCAGTTTTATTTTCTTTCCAGTATCATCTAACAATGTTATTTTGAACAAACTTCCGTTCCCGATACGTAAAAAAGTAAATTTTCCAGATATTACTGTGCCATCTAATAACTCAACTTTAGTGATTTTTTTTGCAGAAAATGAAGTGGATTCAAAGGTTTCCACAAAACGATGTTGTGAATAGCCGAAACAAATAGCGAAAAGGAAGAAAAGAAGTGATAGATTTGATAGCAGGTTTGATTTCATTTTAGTAGATTTAGAATATTCAAATATATAAAATTTTATTTATTAAATGAACACCCTTCACTTGGCCTTACTCCAACCCGATATTGTGTGGCAAAACCCCAGTGCCAATCGACAGCAATGTGAGGCACTTTTAGCGGAAATACCTCCAACTATAAACCTTATTGTACTTCCCGAAATGTGGGCAACGGGTTTTACGATGACCCCAAACGAGGTGGCTGAACCCATAGAGGGAAGTTCCGTTACGTGGATGCAGCACATGGCACAAACCCATAACGCTGCCGTTTGCGGAAGTCTTGCCATAAAAGCGGGTGAAAATGTCTATAACCGTTTTGTGTTTGTACATCCTGATGGGAGGCTAGAAGCCTACGACAAAACGCATCCATACACGCCCTCTGGCGAATCAAAAATATATACTGCTGGAAAGGAAAGTAAATTAATTGAATTTGCGGGTTTTCGGATTCGTCCGCTGGTATGCTACGATTTGCGTTTTCCCGTTTTTGCACGTAACACCGATAACTACGATCTTTTGATTTGTGTTGCCAATTGGCCAGCTGCACGTATTCAAGCTTGGAATGCGTTGTTGCGCGCGCGGGCTATTGAGAACATGGCGTATTGCGTGGGGGTAAACCGCACAGGAAAAGATGCGTATCGTTTGCATTATCCGGGAGCTTCTGCAGCGTATAATGCCCTTGGCGATGAATTGGTTTTTATGGATAAAGAACTGACGATTAGTTCGGTTTCGTTACCCCTTGAAGAACTTCATGCACTTCGGGAAAAATTACCTTTTTTGGAAGACCGCGACGATTTTACTCTAATGTAAATTGCTCCTGCAATTCCCAATTGGCACGCACATCCAAAAGAGGGGTGAAGTGATACACTGCCTCAGGTTTTTGTTTGGCTAAATAGTTCCCTGTATCCCATTTTCCATTGCCGTTTTCATCAATCCGAACACGCACATAGTATTTGTTGGGCTGCAAATAAGCAAAGCGATACACGCCACGCCCTTCGGTGATATACATGGATCGTGCAATTTCTTCTTTGGCATCAATCAAATCAATAAATATGGGAAACGAAGGCACGTTGAAAAGGCGTAAAGAAAGGTTGCCGTAATCCACCCTGCTTTTGGTGTTTAGGGAAGCCGAAATACTGTCGTTGATGGTATCAAAAAAATCGGTAACGGCACCGGGCAATAATTCCAATTGGTATTTTTCGTTAGGAAAAATATCAAAGAAAAATTGCAATTCGTGTTTACTTTTTTGTATTAAGGCAAAAGGCACTAGTGTAGAGTCTTTGGCGCGTAACCGCATAGAATCTTGCACAAACTGTTTTATAGGGGTATTGGTAATAAGGGTCAGCGTATCGGTAAGATGTAAAGTGCCACGTTGTGCAAACGAAATAGCTAGTGAATCGAAGTCCCCTTTTCGAATACGATATGCATAGGATTTGGTCAGCGTATCGTGTTTAAGGGTAAATGCTAGCGAATCAGCATCAAAGCCTTTATACCAATAGTAGAGCGTATCGGTTTCTCTGTCACGTGAAACGGTAGCGGCAAAACTGTCGGAAACCTCTTG
>JBMYLU010000182.1:0-1920 GCA_049596595.1 Flavobacteriaceae bacterium
CAGAACCCTGACCTCTTCCAAGACGTTTGCTTCCGCCTTTAACTGCGCCTTTTGCTGGCTTTAAGTTTCCTAATTCCATATTATGCGTTTTGAACGGTTACCAAGTGTTTTACTTTGTTAATCATTCCTTTGATTACATCGGTGTCATCGTGCTCTACCACTTGACCAATGCGGTGTAATCCTAAGGCAACAAGCGTACGTTTTTGGTCTTCTGGACGCTTGATATTACTTCTAACCTGTGTAACTTTAATCTTTGCCATGTCCCTATCCGTTAAATACTTTTTCTAGTGAAATACCACGTTGCTTCGCAACCGTATTGGCATCGCGCAATTGCAACAAAGCGTCAAAGGTAGCTTTAACCACGTTGTGTGGGTTAGATGACCCTTGTGACTTAGAAAGTACGTTGTGAACTCCAACCGCCTCAAGTACTGCACGTACGGCACCACCAGCAATTACTCCAGTACCTTCAGATGCAGGTTGAAGATATACGCGGGCACCGCCATATTTCCCTTTTTGTTCGTGTGGAAGTGTTCCGTTGTTGATTGGAATACGTACCAAATTCTTTTTAGCGTCTTCAACAGCTTTGGCAATGGCCTCAGAAACTTCTTTAGATTTTCCAAGCCCTTGACCAACTACTCCGTTTTCATCGCCTACTACCACAATAGCAGAGAAGCCAAAAGCACGTCCACCTTTAGTAACCTTAGTAACACGTTGTACACCTACCAAACGATCTTTGAGTTCAAGACCTCCAGGTTTTACAAATTCTACATTTTTATAATCTTGATACATACTTAAAAGTTTAGTCCTGCTTCGCGCGCACCGTCAGCAAGTGACTTTACACGTCCATGATACAAATAGCCGCCGCGGTCAAAACGAATGGCAGAAATACCGGCAGCAACTGCCTTTTCGCCAATCGCTTTCCCTACTTTCTGGGCAAGCTCAATTTTACTACCACTATGCTCAGCAAATTCTTTATCTCGAGAAGATACCGCCGCAAGGGTAACACCCGACTCATCGTTAATGATTTGCGCGTAAATTTCTTTATTACTTCTAAAAACAGACATACGAGGCATATCGGCAGTACCTAGAACTGTGTCGCGGTAGCGCTTTTGAATGCGTTGTCTACGTTGGGTTTTATTCATTTTCATATCCCTACTTATGCTTATGCAGACTTACCTGCTTTTCTTCTAATTTGTTCTCCTACAAACTTCACACCCTTTCCTTTGTACGGCTCAGGCTTACGGAACGAACGAATTTTCGCTGCGATAGAACCTACCAATTGGTTGTCGTGTGAGCTTAGTTTAATAATTGGATTTTTTCCTTTCTCGGAAACGGTTTCCACTTTAACTTCACTTGGCAATTCAAACACAATATTGTGAGAAAAACCAAGTGCCAAATCAAGTTTCTGACCTTGGTTCGAGGCACGATAACCTACCCCAACCAATTCCAATTCTTTTGTAAAGCCTTGTGAAACACCTTTTACCATGTTGGCAACAAGGGCACGGTACAAGCCATGCTTGGCTTTGTGCTCCTTGCTTTCGGAAGGGCGGGTTACCAACAGCTGACCTTCTTCTTGCGCAATGGAAACTGAATCGTACGACTGTGAAAGTTCGCCCAATTTTCCCTTTACGGTAATCACATCGGGTTGAATGTCAACCGTTACGCCGTCGGGGAGTGTTATAGGATTATTACCAATTCTTGACATAATTCAATTTTTAAGGTTTAGTGAACGTAACAAAGTACTTCTCCACCAACATTTTCTTTTTTCGCTTGTTTTCCAGTCATCACGCCGTGCGACGTAGAAACAATAGCCGTTCCCAATCCGTTTAGTACACGTGGCACTTCACTGGATGCAACATACTTACGCAATCCAGGCGTACTCACGCGTTTAAGTTTTTTAATAACAGGCTCTTTAGTTAA
>JBMYLU010000183.1:0-1903 GCA_049596595.1 Flavobacteriaceae bacterium
TTGTTTCTAACCCAAATGCATTAGAATCAACTTATGAAGATGCCTATCTAAAACAGCAAATAGCGTTGAAAAGCATTGTAAATGTATACGCAAAACCCAATCATGTTCCTTTAAAACCCAATAGCAGTATTGCCTACATGACATTGGGAAAACCAAAAAATAGCGTTTTTTTTCAGGAGCTTCAAAAACATGCAAAAACCGTTCAAGAATTCCCTGTTAACGCTGCAAAATCCATACGCGGAAAAAGCATCGTCGTGGGTGTTTTTGCGGATACTTCTACACCCTGGAAAAATACGTTTTTACCTCAAAAAGATGTGGCTCTACTGCATCAATTTTCAAATTATAATACTATCTATGTGGTGGGGTTTGCTAAGCCTTATGCGTTGCAACAGTTTCCAAATCTTAGCGTTTTTTCCAATGTGTTATGGGCACATGAAAACCAGCCCGAGTTTGCCAAAGCAGCAGCGAAAATTCTTTTTGGGAAGCACAAAGCGGTGGGGGTTTTTCCTATAGAAACGGCACAATAACCAAAATATACTTCTCTCCAATCTTTTGACGATATTTGCGCTATGGTAAACATTCACTTCTTTAAAGCCACCTTCTGTTTATGAAAATTGCTATCGTTTGTTATCCTACCTATGGAGGGAGTGGTGTAGTGGCTACCGAACTGGGAATCTCATTGGCTAACCGAGGGCACGAGGTTCATTTTGTAAGTTATAAGCAACCTGTTCGATTGCAATCCTTAACGGGAAATATCCATTTTCACGAAGTGCACGTGCCTAAATATCCACTTTTTCATTTTCAACCCTATGAGTTGGCACTGTCAAGCCTACTTGTTGAAATGGTAAAACTGCATCAAATTGAGTTATTACACGTGCATTATGCCATTCCGCATGCCTATGCTGCTTATATGGCAAAGCAAATGCTCAAGGAAAGTGGAATTTCAATTCCAGTAGTAACCACCCTACATGGTTCTGATATTACCCTTGTGGGGAGTCATCCGTTTTACAAGCCTGCCGTTACGTTTAGTATTAATAATTCGGATGTGGTTACAGCAGTTTCTGAAGATTTGCGAAGCGATACCTTTAACTTTTTTGATGTACATAAAGAGATTCATGTGGTGCCAAACTTTATTAACGTGGCACGCTACGATAAGATTAGAATGAATTGCGAACGGGCATCTGTGGCAAAACCCAACGAGGTGATTGTAACCCATGTTAGTAATTTTAGACCTGTAAAACGGGTAATGGATGTGGTGGAAACCTTTGCTAAAATCCGCCTTGCAATGCCTACAAAACTAATGATGGTTGGCGATGGTCCTGACCGATTAACGGCGGAATCACGTTGTCATGAATTGGGCATTTGGGATGACGTTGTCTTTTACGGAAAAACCAACGAGGTAAGTAAAATTCTGTGTTTTTCAGATGTGATGCTACTGCCCTCGCAAACCGAGAGTTTTGGATTGGCAGCTTTAGAGGCTATGGTAGCGGCTACACCTGTAATTTCGTCGAATACTGGCGGATTACCCGAAGTAAACATTCATGGCGAAACGGGTTATTTGACTGCTGTGGGCGATGTGGAAGCCATGGCAAAACATGCCATTGCATTGCTATCCGATAAGGAATTGTTGGTCAAGCTCAAACAACAGGCTTATGCACATGCCTGTGCCTTTGATGTAGAAAAAATAGTCCCGAAATACGAGGTCTTATATCAAAAAGCCATGGGCTAACTACATTCGAAATACGCCAAACGCATCGCTGCCTTCAATAGTAGAATTATTTACCGTTGCCAAGCAAAGACTTAGGTGTTTTCGGGTATCGCGTGGATCGATTACCCCGTCGTCCCAAAGCTCAGAAGTAGCATGCCAAACACTCGCTTTTTGCTGGGCATCTTGGAACATGGC
>JBMYLU010000184.1:0-1896 GCA_049596595.1 Flavobacteriaceae bacterium
TTTCCACTTCACTGCCATCTGTAAATGTCTTTTTGCCATTCTTGCTTTATCTGATATTCCAGGTTCTTCTTTTTTATTACCTGTGCTTAGGTAGTGTTTTACTTGGTCAAAAAACCATGGGTTTCCTATGCTTGCCCTTCCTATCATGGCGCCGTCTAGTCCGTATTGATCGCGCATTTCCACAGCACGTTCGGGAGAATTTACGTCTCCGTTGCCAAACACGGGAATGTGCATCCGAGGGTTGTTTTTAACCGCTGCAATATGTGTCCAATCCGCATCGCCTTTATACATCTGTGCACGGGTTCTGCCGTGTATCGAAATGGCTTTTGCGCCTACGTCTTGCAGTCGCTCGGCAACCTCCACAATTTTAATACTGTCGTGATCCCAGCCCAAACGCGTTTTTACGGTAATAGGCAACTGCGTTCGCTTGACCATGGCTTCGGTAAGGGAAACCATTAATGGAATGTCTTTTAAAATTCCTGCGCCGGCACCTTTTGACACCACTTTTTTTACAGGACACCCAAAATTAATATCAATAATATCAGGCTTGGTTTGCGCCACAATGTCCACCGACTGTAGCATGGAATCCAAATTGGCACCAAAAATCTGAATCCCCACAGGACGTTCCGCCTCGTAGATATCCAGTTTCATCACACTTTTGGCAGCATCGCGAATGAGTCCTTCACTTGAGATAAATTCGGTATAGACCACATCGGCACCTTGTTCTTTGCACAGCGCACGAAAAGGCGGATCGCTGACATCCTCCATAGGTGCCAACAATAGCGGAAATTCGCCAAGTGCTATGTCGCCGATTTTTACCATCAGGGTGCAAAGGTAGTCTTTATTCCATCTGCTATGTCCTCATCCCAAAATTGATTGACTTCGCCATTTTTAATCCAATACACGCGTGGCGGTGCGCTACCGATAAGGTCAAAAAAGGTATTAACATCTATCATTTGATAAGGAAAATCAGCGTTCGTTTTGGCATTAAACTGCTTAACCGTAGTATCTCCTTCTTCAAAAAACAAAGCAACTACCTTAGGCAAAGCAATGCCATTGCGCTGCAATTCCGCTAATTCTTGTGCCGCTTCTTGGCAATGTTCGCAACTAAGATTGAGAATTGCCACGAGGTATTCTCCAGTAGTAAAATCGATTTCAGAAGTTTCTTTAAAAGCTGGAAATTTCGCGACCACCTCATCGGGTTCGGTTGATATGGGCCACACAAAAACCGCTGTAGCAAATAGCGCAGGAAGCAATGCCCAAATCCATCCGGACTTTTTGTTGCCTTTGTATTTGTAGCGAAGCAGGAGTCCATTGACCCCCAATAAAACCACATTTTTGCCCAACGAGGCCAAAGGCGACATGCTTATCATTTCGCCAAAACATCCGCAATTGCCTGTTTCGCCAATGATGATGAGATAACACAAATGCGCCGAAAACGCCACGAGCAATCCGAAGCTAATCCGAAGCAGGGCACGGGTAAAAACAAAAAACAACAATCCTAGCCCAAGCCAAACTTCAAGAGCGATGATGGCGCGTGTAGCCCATGCGCCATACAAGCGATTGGGAACCAAGCCCTGTTGTTCGAGTAAAACCTCAAAAAAGCCAGGGGCAATAGCTTTGGTATATGCCGAAAACAAAAAGGTAACGGCTAAAAAAATTTGCAATAAAGACCGTAGGTGTGCCATGAATGTGTTTTTTTCAAAAATACTTTTTTTGTAGGGAATTGTAGTGCCCCATCCTTGCTTAGCGTATCTTTGTGGGCTAGGCGAACTTTTTCATCATGAAACACATTCGTAATTTCTGCATCATCGCACACATTGACCACGGCAAAAGTACCCTTGCCGATAGGCTAGGAGGAAATGCAGCTTGCCCATTCTTTTTCCTCGGTATCGC
>JBMYLU010000185.1:0-1653 GCA_049596595.1 Flavobacteriaceae bacterium
TTACAGCTTCTAACGCTTGCGAAAGGGCTTGTTTTTTGGGATCAATTGTTCCCAATTGTTTCATTTCTTCGTTGGCATTTGCAACTGAAACAACCTCATCTACCAGCCACGCAGCACCCAAGGCTGAGGGACGTTCTTTAAATCCGTTTTCCAGCACAGGATCAATAACGTATTTCACATTAAGCATATCCAACACCACGCTGTCTTCTTGTTGCAGGTAAAAGTCATAAACTTCTTGTAATGCAGCCGGCTTTGCCCCGTGATAGCCTCCAATGGTGCGATGGAAATAGGCAGTACGTGCGTTAGAAACCCCAAGTCGTGGTTCAAAAACACGATAGCGAGAAGTGTCTTTTAGTATCGCGTTGTCTTGCGGAGTGGCAGCAAAAGCTCTTTTGTGTTGAAAAGAGGATACAAATTGTTCTTCGTCAAAATGGTTGCGGTTTTGCTTCCACAAATCTGCCAATAGTATTAGTGCAATCAGAGAAATAAAAACAGTAACACTGATTTTTTTTCGCCAATACAGCGCAACGACGAGGCATATAAGCACAACTAACAGCAGTATTTGCGTAATATCATTCCAAAGCAAGGCTGCCCGAGCTTGGGTCAGCGGTTTCATGATTTCCGGATATTGTGCAAAGGGTTCGTTCGTGGAAGTGAACGAAAAGAATCCTTTGGCACCAGCGATCAAAAACAAAATCATCACTAAAAACGCAACCAATACATAATAGAGTTTTAGCAATTTTTTACGTGATATAAAGTTGTCTTTAACTAGAAAATCTACACCCAACATGGCTGCGTAAGGGACACAAAGCATTGTCATGATTTGTGCAGAGCTCACGGCTCTAAACTTATCGTATAATGGCAAATAATCAATAAAAAACTGTGTAAGTTCGGGCAGGTGTTTTCCCCAAGAAAACAACAAAGACGTAACGATAATCGTTAAAAGCACCAATCGCTTATTTCTTTCTGCAATTACAAGCCCTAGCAATGCGAAAAACAGTACTACGATACCCAAATACACGGGAGCTGCCACTATGGGTTGGTCTCCCCAATAGGGTCTCGCATACCTAAAAATAGTATTTGCCGTTTCGGCATCTAAGGTGCGTAAAAATTGCACGAAATCGCTATCCATGGGAAACATGGCAGTTGAGCTACCACCAACCACATTGGGTGAGAAAAATGTTAGCGTCTCCAAAATCCCATAGCTGTATTCGGTGATGTAATCAAACGACAGTCCATCGGTAGTTTCTTTGGGACTCCCATCTGGGTTTATGGTTAAAGTGCTGGCACTTCGTGTACTAAATTTTGTGTATTCTAGGGTTGCCAGTACATTTTGCGCATTGAGCAAAAGCGCAATACCTCCTGCAAAGACAAGTTGTGCATAAGGTTTTAGTACTTGCGAAAACCCTTCTTTGCGCCAGGTGCGTATGCCCCACAACAATGCCCAAAGAGCAACCATTATAAGGGTGTAATAGGTCATTTGGAGGTGATTGGCATGGAGTTGCAATGCCAAGCCTAGCGTAAGCCAAATAAACCCTGTTTGCTTTTTATCAAGAAGCACCTGAAAGAGTCCCAAAAAAACGAGTGGCGCATATGCCAAAGCCATGGCTTTGGTGTTGTGTCCTACCATCAAAATAATAATGTAATACGAAG
>JBMYLU010000185.1:1663-1885 GCA_049596595.1 Flavobacteriaceae bacterium
AGAAAAGCCATAGGCTAAAGACCCCAAAACTGAGACAGGAATGGAGAACTTGCGGCTTTGTGCAAAGAGGTAAAAAAAGAACAAGTACAGAAAGAGCATATCTGCTGGACGTGGCAAAAAGCGAAGTGCGGAATCAATGTGCCTCAACACATCAAAAGGGTAGCGCGGGGTAACTTGATAGGTAGGCATCCCCACAAAGGCATTGTCAATCCAATAGGGTTC
>JBMYLU010000186.1:0-1844 GCA_049596595.1 Flavobacteriaceae bacterium
ATCAACGAAGGAGATGTGGTAGAAACAGTTTTTGTTTTTACAAATACTGGAAAAAGTGACCTAACGATATTAGATGCACGTGGAAGTTGCGGTTGTACGGTTCCCGATTATCCAAAAAACACGCCCATTGCACCTGGAGATTCTGGTGAAATCAAAGTGAAATTTGACTCTGCCAATAAACCTGGAAACCAAACCAAAACAGTTACCCTTACTACGAATACTCAGCGCGGACGCGAAATATTACGTATAAAGACTATGGTGACTCCCGACCCCGTAAAAGAAAAACAGCGTCAAGCTGCTCGTAACCAAAACACTAATTAATATGCTATTTTTTCAGACTTCAGGCGGAAGCAACGTTACACTACTCCTACTAATGTTTGGTGTAATGTTTTTATTTTTAATTCTTCCGCAACAACGCCGTGCAAAAAGAGAACGCACGTTTAAAAATAATCTTAAAAAAGGAGATTTGGTTGTTACCAAAGGCGGTCTTCATGGTAAGGTTGTTGAGGTAAACGATGCCAACGACACTTGCGTGATTGAAACTATGGCAGGAAAAGTCAAGATGGAGCGCAGTTCTATTTCCCATGAAATGAGTCAGCGCCGAACAAAAAGTGCCAAAAAGTAAAATGTAGAGCACTTCCTCCGAGGTGCTTTTTTTTGATGTATAAACGCGTAATAAAACCTGTACTGTTCTTGTTTGACCCTGAGTGGGTACACCATTTTTCGTTTAAGGCTATTCGTTTTATACACCTTATCCCTTTTGCAGCCACAATTATTCGCAAGTTATTTTTGGTTAAGCATCCCAGGCTAGAGCGCGAGATTTTTGGCATACGATTTCCGAATCCGGTGGGATTAGCTGCTGGTTTTGACAAAGATGCTAAACTCTTTAAAGAGCTTACAAACTTTGGATTTGGATTTATCGAAATAGGAACAGTTACACCCAAACCGCAGAAAGGAAATTCCAAACCCCGTCTTTTTAGGCTTAAAAAAGATGAAGGCATCATAAATAGAATGGGCTTCAATAATGAAGGGGTAATAGCTGCTGCAAAGCGACTGAAACAAAAAAGCAACATCATTATTGGTGGAAATATTGGAAAAAATAAGACTACGCCCAATGAAAACGCTCAAGAGGACTACCTCATTTGCTTTGATGCATTGTTTGATGTTGTGGATTATTTTGTGGTAAATGTAAGTTCACCCAATACTCCCAACTTACGTGATTTGCAAGAAAAAGAACCGCTTACTGCATTGCTGAATACACTTCAAGAGCGAAACAACAACAAACCCAAACGCAAACCAATTCTGCTAAAAATTGCACCGGATTTATCCGAAAATCAACTTTTAGATATCATTGAAATTGTGGGTGCAACAAAAATTGATGGCGTTATCGCTACGAATACAACACTTTCTCGTGAAGGCCTTCAAAGCTCTAAAGCACTTGTTAGTCAAACGGGCGGACTTAGCGGTAAACCACTAACCGACCGTAGCACAGAAGTAATTCGTTTTTTGCACAAGCGTAGTAATGGAGCATTTCCTATTATTGGTGTTGGTGGTATTCATTCACCCGATGATGCGTTAGGAAAACTTAGTGCAGGTGCAGCTTTGGTACAACTTTACACGGGCTTTGTTTATGAAGGTCCTGGAGTGGTGAAGCGGATAAACCGCGCAGTTGTTCAGTAACTTATTCACTATACAATTTTCATTATTGTTAATTTAACCTTGTTTTGATAAGGATTATTCATTTTTTTGCATAAAAAAATGAGAAAATTGTTAAAATAGCACTATATTAGTACAAATTATTTGTTTAACCTTAAATCTAACTTATATGGACAGTTTATTATGGT
>JBMYLU010000187.1:0-1816 GCA_049596595.1 Flavobacteriaceae bacterium
AGACCTCGGGGCATATCTGTTTGAGCAAATCAATACCGAAAAAAACCTGATGGATGAGGTGCCTCCTATTCTGCAGGAAAGCTAATCTGTTGAATACTGCTTTGTGGCATCCAGCCCACCGCGCCGTTTGCCAATCGGACCTTCACCCAATCCTCCACAAACTCCTGAACAAAAACTTTGGTGCCCTCATGAAGCGAAAGCAATACTTCGGAACGTAAATTGGGCTCGGCTCTAAACGATTCTTCCTGTGCAAAAACTATTGCTGAGCGTGTGTTATTTAGTCTGTTTTTTTGCTGAAGCGCAAACAACAATGCCAATACTGCGCATAGTATCGACAGTACAAACCCACTAAAAAAGAGGCGTTTACTTCCGCTGTAGGCTGTTTTTAGGTAAAAGAAAAACAACAGTGCTGCCAGCCAAGAACCTATTACAACAACCATGCTCCATCCGCGAACAGAAATCAAAAACAATAGTTTTTCGGTTGCCTTTTTTATGTCACTTTCGGGCAAGGGCGAGAACCTGTCTAGTGTCATGTTTTGGGCGAATGCCAAATTGTTGAGTACTTGGGCATTGTCGGGGTCAAGCAACAGGGCTTTTTCGTAATTCAAAATACTGGGCGCCACCTCATTGCGTTTGTAGTGCGCATTTGCCAAATTAAAATACAATTCCGCTGAATGTACCCCTTGCGATACAATAGAGTCATAATACGAAATCGCACGAGTGTAATCCCCTTGATTGTAGGCGCTATTTCCCTCTCGGAATAAATCTTCAGGCGACTGCCCAAAGCCTACAAAAAACGCCAAAAGTGTAACAAGTGAAATCCTTTTCATAGCTATAATTGTTTATCCATTTGGGTTATGGCTTCTACGGCAGTGGCATAATCTTGCTCCATACTGCTCCTTGAGCTTGGCGTGTAGCGGGCAAACTCACAATTTGTCAATACACGAATAAACAAGGCTACCGTTTGTGCATCTACGCCTTTTTCGGTGAGTAAGGCTTCCATTTTTTCTTTACTAAACTCCGAGGTTTGTATGTGCAAACGGGCTTTCACATAATTGTGCAAGGCAGCTTCGAGGGCAACATAAAAATCTGCCGAATCTGCCATGCTGCGTTTTGCCTTACCCAAATATTTTTTGACCAATCGGGCGTTGTGGCGTTGCGCCACTAGTGCCGCATCGGGTTTGCGCTTGCGTAGCATTGCATACAGCACTACCAAAACTATGGGCAACATCAATAAAGCATAGAACCACTTGCTTCCCAAAAAGGGTTGTTGAGTTATAGCCGTAAAGTTGGTTCGTTGTGCAATAAACTGAAATGCGTTAGAAGGATTTGTCACATCGGTAGTGGCGGTATTTGGCGTGTTTGATACCGTACCACGAGCCTTTGGTCCTTCAATAACATCAATGATAATTTCTTCTGAATTTAGGGTTTTATAGGCTTTTGCCTTCGGATCAAAATAGGAAAATGCCACTGAGGGAATAGGATATTTCCCTTGATACTGCGGCACTAGCGTATAGGTGTTTTTAATGTAGCCCTCCATCCCTGAAAGAGTTGTGTTTACCTGCTCTTCATATTCAGGGTCGTACCGCTCCAAAGCACTTGGTGTGACAAGCTCGGGCAAGGAAAAAAGTTTTAAATTTCCTTTTCCTTTTACCGCCACAGTAGCTTGTAAGGACTCAGAAGCATTCAACGTATTTTTTGAGGTTTTTACTTCCAACTCAAATGCGCCTACTGCCCCGTTAAAATGGGTTGGTTTTCCTTCTTCTGGAAAAGGCAATACCGTAAGGGTGCGTTTTCCCGCAGTGATGGTGCGTGA
>JBMYLU010000188.1:0-1806 GCA_049596595.1 Flavobacteriaceae bacterium
ATTGAGTTTGAAGTGCATGTGGAGTAAGCAAAATGTTTTGTTTTGAAATCAAATTCAACAACACGGTGTAACTGCCCAAGTTGTAACTATCTTTTAAAATCAGTAGTCAATATATTTGTATTGGCTACTGGTTTTGCTTTTTCGCAAGATTGCAATTTGAAGTTGGAAGGGAAAGTTATAGGTATACACGACAATGCCCCGTTAGAAGCAGCAGTTATACAAGTCGTTGGAACGCCTACAGCTACAATTTCCGCTGCCGACGGGCGGTTTGCAATCGAAAATCTTTGCTCCGGGAAGCTTACGCTAAAAATTTCACACCTTAACTGTGAAGAACTTACCAAGGAAGTTGATATCAGAAAATCCGCTTCATATGATTTCTTTTTAGATCATCATGTTGAATCATTGGAAGAGGTTGTTATTGCAACCCAAAAAACAGATAAGCTGTCTTCAACCGCCAAAGTGTATGCGGTAACAGAAGCCCAAAAAGACCGTTACAGCGCAAAAGGATTGGCAGATGTCCTTGAAGGCATAAGTGGCGTAAATATCCTCGCTACAGGAAACAGCATAGGAAAACCTGTCATTCACGGGATGTTTGGCAGTCGCGTTGGGATTGTCTATGACGGCTTGATGCTAGAAAATCAGCAATGGGGACAAGACCACGCGCCAAATGTGGATTTGAATGCCTTTGAAAATATCCGTGTTATCAAAGGGGCTGCCACACTAAAATATTCTGGTGCCAAGCCGGGTGGTATGGTCATTCTAGAATCGACTTTACCAAAACCTGTTGATTCCCTGTATGGGAAAACGATTTTGAGTGGGATTACAAACGGCAAAGGGACTAGCGTTGTTAGTTCTTGGGTCAAATCATACCAAAACGGTACCTTCATGAAGGCACAAGGAACGCTAAAAAGGAATGGTGATTTTTCGGCACCCGATTATGTGCTAACCAATACGGGGAGCAATGAAAAAAACCTTTCGTTTTCTTTAGGCAAAAACACCTTTCATAACAAGTGGAAACTGTATTTCAGTTACTTTGATAACGAAGTTGGCATACTTAAAAGCGCGCATATTGGCAATGTGAGTGATTTGTTACGTGCCATTGAAGCTGGAACTCCTAATTTTATTCTACCCTTTTCTTATGATATAAACAACCCAAAACAAGCCAACAAACACTACACGACAAGTTTGGAATACTCCAAGTATTTTGAGGGAAATCGTAAACTAAATATCAAATACAGTTGGCAAAAAAATAACCGCAAGGAATATGATATCAGACGGGGAGATTTTAAAAACATAGCTGCCTTAGACTTGCATTTAAACACCCACGATTTGACTACAAATTTTGAATGGTCCAGTGACATAGGGACGTTTGATACTGGTGTTTTTGCTCAAATTCAAGATAATTTTTCCAACCCTGATACCGGCGTAAAACGCCTCATTCCAGATTATCTGAAAGTTAAAGCAGGTGGCTATGCAACTGCTTCTTTTAGACCAAACAATACCTTTACTTATGGCTTAGGATTGCGTTATGAATACCAAAACAATAGCGTTCAAAAGTTTTACACAAACAGGCTTTGGGCAGCCAAAAACTATGAAGCGACATTACGTCCATACGTCATAAAAGAATTTCCAAGTAAAAGTCAAAAATTAGTAAAAAGAGAGGTAGTATTTAACACCATTGCCCTAAATGCAGGGGCGAAATACACACTCTCCTCTTCGTATGTTGTGGGTTTAAATTACAATTACGCTCAGCGCGCGCCCGATATTGCCGAAATGTTTAGTGATGGTTTGCACCATTCTCTAGCA
>JBMYLU010000189.1:0-1797 GCA_049596595.1 Flavobacteriaceae bacterium
GTAAAATTGTGTTTTATACTGGAATCATGCCCATTGCAAACAATCCGGATGGCATAGCTGCCATTATGGGGCACGAAGTGGCACACGCCCTTGCCGACCATGGAGCTCAGCGCATGAGCCTTGGCATTGTACAACAGGCAGGAGGTATCATTACTGCCGAAGCCACTAAAAATCAAGATGCGAGAAAGCGGCAACAAATTATGATGGCGTATGGCGTTGGCACCACTTTAGGGGGTATGCTCCCTTTTAGTCGTAAGCATGAGTCTGAGGCTGATAAAATCGGGTTAGAACTCATGACTATTGCTGGTTATAATCCAGAGGAAGCACCCGAGCTTTGGAAGCGCATGAAGGCGCAATCTAAAGGAGGGACGCCCGAATTTCTGAGTACCCACCCCAGCGAAGAACGCCGTATTGCCAACCTAAAAAGTTGGATTCCTGGGGCAAGAGCCTTGGCAGATGAAATTAAAATTACTTCAACTAAAAACTAACTAAAATCAAATCAATATGAGAACGCTATTTTTAGGCATTACTGCCCTTTTGATTGTTGGATGTAACCAACCCACGCACGAAGCGCAACTCCACGAGCTGATGGAGTCCTACCACGAAAAATCGTTGGAAATAAACCCGCTTGGCGCAACCTTTCAGGGCGATGCACGCTACAACGATTACCTGCCCAATTACCTTTCAGACGAAGTGATGGCGGAGCAAAAAGCATTTTATACCGAAACCCTTGATGCGCTCAATGCTATTGATGGCAAAAAACTAAATGAAAAGGATAAGTTGAGCAAAAAAATTCTGCGTTGGGAATGTGAAACCGCTTTGATGGGCATGGAATTTCCATCAGAGTTACTACCGATAGACCAAATGTGGAGTTTACAGCTTACTATGGGGCAATTGGCTGCCGGGTCAAGTGCCCAACCCTTTAAGACTGTTGAAGATTACACCAATTGGCTTTCTAGAGTAGACGATTATGTGGCGTGGTTGGGGAGTGCCAAAATGCGCATGAAAGAAGGTATTGCACAAGAAGTGGTGCTACCAAAATCGTTAATCAGAAAAGTGGTTCCGCAACTAAAAGCCATCACCGAACCCGATTTGGACAAAAATATTTTTTACACGCCTGCCAAGAATTTTCCCAAAGAATTTACTGCAGCGCAAAAAGACAGCCTTTCAGCAGCCTATGCGAATATGGTAACAAACAAAATTATTCCTGCCTATAAGGACTTGGCAGATTTTATGGAAACCACCTATTTGGAAGCGGGACGCAACAGTAGCGGTTTTGGCGCCTATTCGTTTGGAGAAGACTATTACGACTATGCGATTCGGTTGTACACCACTACCGATATGACTGCCGATGAAATTCATAACCTTGGGTTGTCTGAAGTGGCGCGTTTGCGCAGCGAAATGGAGCGCATCAAAGAGCTAGTGGGCTTTTCAGGAGATTTGAACGCCTTTTTTGAGCATGTACGCACATTGCCTAAAATGATGCCTTTTGATGACCCACAACAAGTTATTGATAACTTTAATGCCATTCATGAGAAAATGAAGGCAAAAGTGGATGCGCTATTTGAATTACAACCCAAAACGCCATTTGAGGTACGCAGAGTGGAGGCGTTTCGAGAAAAATCTGCTGCGGCACATTACAATCCGGGCTCGTTAGACGGTACCCGTCCAGGCGTGTTTTATGTCCCCATTCCAAATGTAAAAGCATACAACATTTTCTCTGACGAGGACTTGTTTTTGCATGAAGCCATTCCTGGGCATCACTTTCAAATTTCGTTGCAACAAGAAAATACCGAC
>JBMYLU010000190.1:0-1792 GCA_049596595.1 Flavobacteriaceae bacterium
ATATAGCACCCCATTTTCAATTCCAAGATTAGAGTTATTGTCTAACTTTTTCACAAGCAATCACCCAAAATTGTCCTAAATTAAATTTTACCCCTACACCAAATGGAATGCTCATTATCATCTTTTTACCTTGCGTCCATGCGGTAGTTTCAAATGGCGCAAAATACAAGTCGTCTACCACCATGCGTTGAATACCGGCATGCAAAAAGGGCGTCCAAGATGTGCCAAAATCGCCTATGGGAAGATTTACATAATTTACCTCAACTCCCACGCCCAATGCAGTGTAAGTATTGGAGAAATTATACTTGCGGTTTATGCGATACAAATCTGTAGCATCTATATCGTTTGCGCTAAATTTCCCTGTTTGGAACTGAGCGCGTAATGCAATTCGTTGGGATAAATTTCGCTTATAAATGATGCCATAGCCCAAATGTTTTGGATTGAAATATTGGGTGTTTCCAATTTCACCAATATAATTCACACCTCCTGCAATTACACCTAATTCATAGCGTTGGGCGTGGCTCACAAAGCAGCCAAATCCAAATAAAACACCCCAAAACCAAATACGTTTCATACAATACCCGTGTATGCTATAAACTGAAAATCAATACAATTATTGTTAATTGCGTTTGTCTTGTCCCCACAAAAGTTTGTTTCTTAAGGTATCAAAAAAGCTGTGTTGTTTGGGACGAATAAATACCATGGGTTGAGAAGCTCGTTTTATGATAATCTTAGTTTCCATAGGAATAGAAAATAGGCGTGTATCTAAAGAAAGCAAGTGCGTGTCACCTCTTCCCGCTACATGCGTTTCAATTTCTACATCATCGGCAACCACTAAGGGGCGTGCGTTTAGGTTGTGCGGCGCAATGGGCGTAAGTACCAAACTTTTACTTTCGGGAGCAATGATAGGACCACCACTACTTAGTGAATATCCCGTTGAGCCGGTTGGCGTAGCCACCACCAAACCGTCTGCCCAATACACGTTTAAATAAGCGCCATCTACTTGGGTGTGAATGGTAACCATGGATGTGGTGTTTTCTCTACCAACTGAAATTTCATTTAGTGCCAGCGGAAATGCCTCAAGCTCTGGAATTACAGGCTCCGTTTTTATTTCCAGTATACTCCGGTTTTCGGTAGTGTAATTTTTTGAAAGAATATCTGATAGGCAAGCCTCAATTTCATCGGGTTGAACTGTTGCCAAAAACCCTAATCGTCCAGTATTAATCCCAATTAGCGGAATACTCGTTTCCCGGATAAAATTGAGTGCACGAAGTACGGTTCCATCACCACCAATAGCAAAAAACACATCTGTTTTAGGGTCAATATCGATATGGGAAGCAAACCCCGTTACGCCATCTTTATTGGAATGATTTAGCAATTCTTTTTCAACTTGAATGGCAGCATTTTTTTTCATAAAAAATGAAATGATATGCGACACTATTTTGAGTGTTGCCTCATCATAAACCGAACTGTAAAGTGCTACCTTCATGCTGCAAAGTTAGACCAAAATGCTTAAAGAGGCATCTATGTTGTATTTTTGCATCGAAATACCCAAGCAGTAATACAATATCCATGACTAAATTAAGTGTTAATATCAACAAAATTGCCACGCTCAGAAACGCCCGTGGCGGAAACCAACCCAATGTTGTCCAGGTAGCAAAAGACGCACAAGCCTTTGGTGCACAGGGCATTACGGTTCATCCAAGACCCGATGAGCGTCATATCACTTACGCCGATGCGCGAGCACTCCCAGAAGTGATAACTACCGAATATAACATTGAGGGAAACCCTA
>JBMYLU010000191.1:0-1740 GCA_049596595.1 Flavobacteriaceae bacterium
TTATTTTTAATTGTCCTGGATTTGTTTTTATTTTACAGAAGAACCCAATGGATAAAAAAACTAAACCTATTCCATGATGCGTAAGTTTATATGTCTTGTTTTTTGGTTGCCGCTGGCTGTGGCTGCGCAAGATGCCGCACAGATTCAACAGGCAGATAATTTTATCTATGACGGGAACGAAGCCTTTGATGCTTCGAATAGCACTGAGGCAGAAAAAAACTACCGTCGTGCCTTGGCTACTGGCGAGAAAAAGGACATTGCTCAGTACAATATGGGGGCTACGTTGCAACAAGATAATTATGTGGAGGAGGCACTTCGCGCCTATGCCGATGTAACAAAAACCACCACTGAACGCCCAAACAAGCACCGCACCTTTCACAATATTGGGAATGCGCTAATGCAAGTAAAAGATTACAAAGGTGCTGTAGAGGCGTATAAAAATGCGCTGCGTAACAATCCTAACGATGACGAAACACGTTACAATTATGCATTAGCCAAAAAAATGTTGGAAGACGATAATCAAAATCAAGACCAAAACGACGACCAACAGGACAACCAAGACCAGCAAGACAATCAGGATAATCAGGACAATCAGGATCAGCAAAAAGATCAAAATCAAGATAAGGAGGGCGACAAAGACCAAAATCAAAAAGGTGACAAAGATGAAGAACAGGATAGTGATGCTGGTGAAAACAAAAGCGACCAAAAAGAATCTGACGAAAAAAATCAAGACCAACAGGGCGATAAAGAAAAAGAACAACAGCAACCCCAAGGACAGCCCACACAGTTATCGCCTCAGCAAGTGCAAAACTTGTTAGAAGCTATGAATAACGAAGAGAAAAAAGTACAAGACAAAGTGAACGCCAAAAAGGTAAAACCTGCGGGCTCAAAAAGTAAAAAAGACTGGTAATGAACAAAATATGGACGTTGTGTGTATTGTTTGTCCTGGCGGTTTCGCAAGGGCTTTTGGCACAGGTTACGTTCGAAGCCACGGTAAGTAAAAACGAACTGGGCATTAACGAGCGCCTTCGTGTGGAGTTTACCATGAATAAAGACGGGGACAATTTCAAACCGCCTTCGTTTAATGGCTTTCGGGTGGTAGCTGGACCCAGTCAATCGGTGAGTAATATGTTTATCAACGGGAAACGCTCGTTTTCCAAAAGCTATACCTATCTGCTCACACCCCTTAAAAAAGGTGCTGTGGTTATTGGTCAGGCAGCTATAGAAATTGACGGCGATGTCTATAAAACCAGCCCTGTAAACATTCAGGTAAAAGACGCCGTGGAGCTGCCCAAAAACCCCAACGATCCGAACTATATTGCTTCACAGAATTTGCATTTGGTGGCTGAGTTATCAAAAAGCAGGGTGTATATTAACGAACCGGTAACGGTGGTGTATAAACTCTATTTTGGCGGAAATGTGCGCCCCTCGGATGTTAGCCCCATAGACATGCCGGAGTACAAAGACTTTTGGTCGCAGGATATTCCCTCGCGTCGCACCATTGACCGTGAAATGTACAAAGGCAAGCAGTATAATTTTGTGGCATGGCAGCAAACGGTATTGTATCCTCAACGTGCTGGAAAATTGCCCATTGCACCGCTTACGCTAGATGTGCAACTAGACGTTCCCACCAACCGCCGTGACTTTTTTGGTAATCAGAGGTGTACCCAACAACAAGCCCTTCTAGGTTTTCCTATGCTCGGAGAACAAAGGGCTTCGCATTGATATTCTTGTGATTTT
>JBMYLU010000192.1:0-1734 GCA_049596595.1 Flavobacteriaceae bacterium
ATGCGAACTTCACGTTTGTTTCTTGGTGAGTCTTGTAAATCGGCATCCATGGTGAAGACGACCTCGCCACGACATTGTAAAAAACCAGCGTGTAAGGCTTGCGATTTGCCGTAATTTCTCAAGAAGCGAATGCCCGATACGCGCTTGTCTTTTGCAGCAGTTTCTTCAACCCATTCCCATCCGTTGTCAGAGCTACCGTCGTCTACCAAAATAAGCTCAAAGGAAAGCGATGCTTTCTCTAAAACCCGAACTATCCATGGGTAGAGCTCAGAAAGCGATTCTGCCTCATCCAAGAAGGGAATCACAACCGATATGTTAGGTTGTTTTGCCAATTAGCTCTTTTTTGCAAAAAGTCCAGTTACTAATCCAACAATAAGTCCAAAAATAACATTCATTATAAGAATAAAAGGAAAGCTGATGTAGAAAAACTTCTCCGTGTTTTCTTGTTGCATTTCAATAAAGCTTTCATCTAAGTCTGGTTGTGCTTCGCGCATCGCATCCGCTTGTAGTTCTGCTGTTTTTGAAATAAAATCGGGTTCTACTACATTAATAAAAATTGCAAAATAAACGAGGCTTATAATGCCTGTGATTAAAAACACACCTACGCCAAGCTTTATGGATTGTTTTAAGGATAATAAACCATTATTGTCTTTTTTAAAAGTAAGAACAGCTATTACAGCTACTGCAGCGGGAATAAGCGTTTGAATGGTTTGAATTAGAGGTGACTGATTATAGGTCATGTCCATGAAGTACAGCATCAAACTAAATACGATACCAATTCCGGCAGCAATTGCTCCGAAGCGGTAATTATACGTGCCTATTTTAGGTGTGGTTTCCATGTGTAATGTTTTTATGAGTTAAGTGTATGGTAAATTTAGATAAAATAATTAAATTTGCACCCCTTTAAAAGGTAAAAACATTATGAAACAAGGTATTCATCCCGAAAACTATCGCTTGGTAGCATTCAAAGACATGTCAAACGAAGATGTGTTTATTACCAAATCTACTGCCAACGCAAAAGAAACAATCGAAGTGGATGGTGTGGAATATCCATTGGTAAAATTGGAGATTTCACGCACTTCTCATCCGTATTATACTGGTAAATCTAAATTGGTTGATACCGCTGGTCGTATTGATAAGTTTAAAAACAAATACGCTAAATTCAAGAAGTAATTTTGAGTTTTTGTACGAATTGAAACCTCCCTTGCGGAGGTTTTTTTATTTACGCTTATCTTTGAGCCATGCGCATTTGTTTGTTTGACGGTCCAAACCGCACCGATTTATTACCACTTGTTTTTACACGTCCCGTTGCCGATCTATTCCTTGGTTGTATGACATTGGCACAGCGTTGGGAGCGTATGTCTGAATCCACCGTAGTGGTAGAAACCGAACCTTATTTACAATCTAAAACACCTGATTTTGATGTTGCGGTATTGGCGGGTTGTTTGCCTACGCCCGAGCTAATACAAAGCGTCAAGTCCTTAGATAAGGGGCAAAAACTGGTTTATGAGGATAGGCTCATTGCATTTAAAGGGGCGGGGTCATCTTCAGCTGCCGAAATTGATTCATTTGAAAAAATTTTATTCTCAAGCCCACTCAACATTGTTCGTTATCCGTGGGATTTGTTTACGCTAAATGCACACGCTATTTGCGAGGATGTGCTCCCTTTCCTAGTACCAAAACCTCCCAATTGGCTTGCGCCCTGAAAATGTGTGTCGGTGTCGTTTAAGTTGC
>JBMYLU010000193.1:0-1729 GCA_049596595.1 Flavobacteriaceae bacterium
ATTATGGTGCTATAAGCCAAACTTTAGAAGAGATGGGAGTTCAATCGCCAACAATCGACGATATCGCTAAAGCTGTAATTCGAATTCGAAGTAATAAACTTCCCAATCCCGAAATACTTGGTAATGCGGGTAGTTTTTTTAAAAATCCTATAGTTCCCAACACAAAAACAAAAGCCTTACAAAAATTATATCCAGAAATTCCAACATACCCGATAGACGCAAACTATTCAAAAATTGCTGCTGGCTGGCTCATTGAACAAGCAGGATTTAAGGGCGTTCCTTATGGCAATGTTGGGATGCATAAAAAACAGGCGTTAGTATTGGTAAACTATGGCAACGCCACAGGAAGTGAGCTTTGGGAGCATGCCCAACGTGTTATTGATGGAGTCCAACAACAGTTTGGTGTCGTATTGGAACCAGAAGTTAATCTTATCAATTAAATTTTAGCTATTTTTAAACCATGGAACTCTTTTTTATCACCTTAGTCCTTTTAGCCGTTGCTTTTGCTGGAATTGCCATTAAAGGAGGTGAATTTGCAGGCACTTGCGCCAGCCAAAGTCCCTTTTTGAACAAAGAGGGTGAGCCCTGTAGCCTTTGCGGAAAGTTGCCAAGTCAACAAACGGATTGTGACCTGCCCAAACCCGAACATAACTCGTAACGTGGCTATGCCAGAGGTGCTTCATGAAAAAATATTGTTGGCGCAAAAAGGAGACCAACACGCCTTTAGGCAACTGCTCGAGTTTTTTTGGAATGATGTGTATGGCTTTATGCTTCAACGGACGCAAAATGAAAATGAAGCTGAAGACTTGACCATTCGTTGTTTTGGGAGGGCTTTTGAAAAAATATCGACCTACAACCCCGATTATGGTTTTAAAACCTGGCTTACTACTATTGCCAAGAATCTACACATAGACCAGATTAGAAAAAATACGATTTCGGCTATTGCTACCGAAGCCAGCCATGAAGTAGCTCAAAACATCCCGGATAGCGCACCTCACCCCGAAGATGACCTGATTCGCAAACAACGCCTCGAAACATTACTAAGCAATATAAAAACGTTAAAACCTCACTATCGAGACGTTATTCAGTTGAAATATTTACAAGAACTAAGCATTAAACAAATGGCAAAAGAACTGAACACAAATGAGAGTACGGTAAAAGTAAAGCTAATGCGAGCTCGTAAACTTTTAGCGGAAATTCTAGGCAATCAAAATTCATAATTTGACGAGAATTTTTAAAAAATTAGGGCCGGGACTCCTGTTTGCAGGAGCAGCAATTGGGGTTTCACACTTGGTACAATCTACACGCGCCGGTGCCGATTTTGGCTACGGGCTGCTGTGGGCATTGTTGCTCGTAAATCTGGTAAAATATCCTTTTTTCCAGTTTGGACCACGCTATGCCCTAGCCACGGGCGAGAGTTTATTAGAGGGCTATCGTCGTATGGGAAAAGGTGTTTTAGTCGCCTATTACATCCTCAATTTAGCAACCATGTTTGCCATTCAAGCAGCCGTTACTGCCGTAACGGCAGGAATTGCCTCGCGGCTTTTAGGAGTAGAATCCACGGCTTGGACTTCTGTAGGCGTTGCCCTTTTGTGCTTTGCAGTGCTTTGGCGTGGAAAATACGGATGGCTGGATAAGACCATGAAAATTATTGTGCTTATTTTAAGCATCAGCACACTGTTGGCTGTTGTTTTTGCCTTAGGAAAAAACACACAAACTCCCCTAACAC
>JBMYLU010000194.1:0-1728 GCA_049596595.1 Flavobacteriaceae bacterium
TATCGATATAGTCGACAATCAAATCGGCATCTTCGGGTTTTACAATGCCGCTTTTTAGTACGTTTTCTTTGTTAACGGGAACTCGAATTTTATTGGTGGGGTAGTATAGTAGGTTTTGTGTTCCCTCAGGGACTTTGTTTAAATCCACCTCATATTGTTGTAGCAAATGTTTGTAGCGTGTACGTGGATTATCACTAGCTACCCAATCCATAAAGTCCTCCAATTCCCAACGCACAGAGTCTATCAGGGCTTCAAATTTGATATAATCCCGGGTGCCGTAAGCATACTGCTTGTGTGTGAGTTGTGATGGGATAGGGGAGCTTTCGTAGGTTTTGCGTTTGAGTTGGTCTATGTACCAATCGGTAGCCAAAAGCTGGGTGTTGATGCTGCGCACATCGGTGCGATAGCCTTCAATTTCTTGGGCATACCATAGCGCAAAAGTATCGTTGTCACCAATGGTAAAAATCATAGCGTCCTTGTCTTCCTCAATGGAATCTAGATACGCCTTTGCTGTAGATTGCGCCGTATAGCGGTTTGCGCGACTGTGGTCGTCCCAGTTTTGCGAGCCCATAAGCACAGGAACGGCAAGGAAACAAAGTGCTAGAGAAATACGTAAAAAGAGCCTACTAAGGCATAATCACCCTCTCTGGGTTCGAACACGCGTTCGTTCAAATACACTTTTAGGGCTAGCCCCGTAAAGAGAAAAAACACCAACAACACCCAAAAGCGTTTTTTGTCTTGTTGGTATAAAAACAACGCACCCAATAGCCCCAAAAACAAGGGCAACATATAATAGGTGTTGCGCCCTTTGTTGTTTTTAGCATCGTCGTAAAGGTCTTTTTGTGGTCCAAGGCGGAGGCTGTCTAACCACGAAATCCCACTAATCCAGTTGCCGTTAAAAGGGTCAAGATTACCTTGCTCGTCGTTCTGTTTCCCGGCAAAATTCCACATAAAGTAGCGGAAATACATATAGTTGATTTGGAAGGTAAAGAGGTAGTTGAGGTTGTCCAGCAAACTTGGTTTTTCGATATCCAAATAGGAACCAAAGCGTTGCAAGAACTGATGGTAACCGTTGGCATCTACTTCACCATTGTTTACACGTGAGATAAAGTCATTAACTGCATCAATAAGTTGGGTTTGGTTGCGGTATTGCGGTTTGATGTCAAAATCGGGTGCCCCAAAAAAAGTGATATAATTCACGGCATTGCCCGAACTCCACATGCGCGGCAGCAGTCCGGTGTGGTTGCTATTGGCATTAATCCGTGCATCTTTCCATGCATTTACCACCACATAACGTCTTTTTTTATAGTCTTTTTCGTATTTGGGCTTGTCGTCTTTGTAGGGATTTTTTTCGTCTTGTCCAGCATACATGTCGGTATACATAGGTCCGTAGAACAAGTGCGTTTCGGGGTATTGTTCTAGGTTGTAATACGCCAAAAGCGCACGGGCATCGGTGGGCGCATTTTCATTGATTACCGTATTTGCATTGGCACGAATGGGCAGCATAATCCATGATGAAAACCCAACCAAAATAAACACCACACACCACAAGCCTGTATTTGCCTGCACCCATTTTTTTTGTTGGGTAACACGCAATCCCCAATAAAATAACGCAAGTATAGAAAGTCCGGCAATAATGGTTCCGGAGTTGAAGGGTAGTCCAAAGCTATTGACAAAAAAGACTTCGGCATTTCCAAAATAGGCGAGCGTAAGGGGAAGTAAGAGTTT
>JBMYLU010000195.1:0-1664 GCA_049596595.1 Flavobacteriaceae bacterium
AAAAGATGTCTGTTTTGATTTTTTGCGCTACGCTGGTGTTTGTGTTTTTGGTATATCAATTTGCCGAGAAATGGACGTCGTGGACGGCGTATATAGATACTGTTACAACCGGCATATTTTTTGTCGGGATGTGGCTCATGGCGAAGCGTAAAATGGAGCATTGGCTGTTTTGGATTGTTGGGGATGTTATTTCAGTTCCCTTGTATTTTTACAAAGGGCTGACCTTTACAAGTTTTCAATACCTTATTTTTACGATTATTGCTATTTACGGATATTTTGCATGGAAAAAAATCTTACACAAGACCCAACCAATTGCCTAAAAATAGCCTTGTTTGGCCCTGAATCGACAGGGAAAACCACTTTGGCAAAAGCCTTGGCTGCGCACTACAACACCCTTTGGGTGCCGGAGTATGCCCGTGAATATCTTGAGAAAAAATGGCATAAAACAGCTCAAATTTGTGCGCCCGAGGATATATTCCCCATTGCATTGGGGCAAATGAAACTGGAAAATGAGGCAGCACAACAAGCAAATAAATTGCTGTTTTGCGACACTACCTTACTGTCGACACAAGTGTATTCCGAAGCCTATTTTGAGGGCTGGTGTGATGAACGAATCGTGCAAGCAAATGATAAAAATCAGTACGATATTTATTTTTTAACAAATATAGATGTGCCATGGGAAAAGGACCTGTTGCGCGATAGACCCCATCAGCGCGGGGAAATGTTTGCGCGCTTTAAATCGGCATTAACACAAAGAAACCTTATCTTCGTAACCTTGAGTGGATCAACAGAAACAAGACTAAAACAAGCCATTGGGCATTTATCTCAACTTTTATGAGCTACAGGTTTTCGCAACACGATAAGGAGGTTCTTAAAGAAATTGGTATCGCTGAGGAAGATGCACAGATGCAGCTCACCTTGTTGCAAAACGGCTCAAATTACACCAAACTAGACCGCCCCGCCAAGACTAATGATGGTATTTTGGCGATTACCGAAAAAGAAGTAGACAACTATGCTGCATTATTTGAAAATGAAAAGGCAAATGTTTCCATAGCCCGTTTTATACCTGCTTCAGGGATGGCAACGCGTATGTTTAGGTTTCTTCATTTTTTTCTAAAAAGATATAACGCAGAAATTGAAACCCTTCGTAGCTATCTGAATAAAAAAAAGGTTTACAAGCTTGCTGTTTTTTTGGGAGGAATTGAAAAATTCCCATTCTATATGCAAGCTCGAAATGCAATATCTGAAATTGAAAACGGAGTATTTGATACGGATTACAGGTATCGATTTATTTCACATATTGTTGAAACACTTGGGAAGCTACCCAAAGCATTGGTGCCTTTTCACAATTACGGAAACACGGTACGAACTGCAGCAGAAGAGCAGTTGTTTTTTTCAAAAGAATTTATGGTAAACAACGGCACCATGAACATTCATTTTACTATTCCACCCTCTACGACAGCAATATTTAAAGAAACCCTTTCAAAAGCTGTTAAGGAATTAGAGGATTTTAATGTGTATACATCGCTATCTTTTTCACACCAAAAAAGGAATACGGACACCTTATCTGTACTTAAAGACGGCAATCCGCTTCGTGACATTAAGGGTAAACTTATTTTTCGGGCAGCAGGTCATGGGTCGCTTATTGAAAACCTAAACGCCAT
>JBMYLU010000196.1:0-1623 GCA_049596595.1 Flavobacteriaceae bacterium
TCTCGTGAAAAATTGTATTCGCGTATTAATTCTCGAGTGGATACTATGATGGCAAAAGGACTTGTTGAGGAGGTGCAAAGGTTATTTCCCTATAAAAACCTAAATGCGTTACAAACTGTTGGTTACAGAGAATTATTTCCTTATTTGGAGGGAAAACAACCCCTAGAAGTGTGCATAGAAAACATCAAAAAAAATACACGTCGGTTTGCCAAGCGCCAACTCACATGGCTAAGAAACCACCCGTGTGTGTATCAAATTCCATATGACACCATCATTAATGATGCGCTGTTAAAAAAATTAGGGATTAAAAAATTGTCCTAAGTTTTCTTGAATACGCGCTGACACATTGCTGAGATCAGCTTTTTGAAAGGGCTGCCCTGTTATATGCTCGTAAAGCTCAATATAGCGCTCCGAAACAGACTGAATATAGGCATCCGACATTTCAGGAAGTTGTTGCCCCGGCTTCCCTTGAAAACCGTGCTCAATCAACCAACGACGCACAAACTCTTTCGATAATTGACGTTGTGGCTCGCCTTTAGCTTGGCGCTCTTCATAGCCCTCAGCATAAAAGTAACGAGAAGAATCTGGTGTGTGAATCTCATCGATGAGCACAATATTTCCATCAGTATCTTTTCCAAATTCGTATTTGGTATCCACCAAAATCAAGCCTTGCTTTGCTGCCATTTCGGTACCCCGTGCAAACAACGCTCTTGTGTATGCCGCCAATTGGTCGTATTCGCTTTGCGTAACAATACCACGAGAAACAAGATCCTCGGGAGTAATATCTTCGTCATGTTCGCCTTGCTCAGCTTTGGTTGCCGGTGTGATTATAGGCTCTGGAAACGCGTCGTTTTCACGCATTCCCTCGGGCATTGACGCACCACAAAGGGTACGTTTACCCGCAGCATATTCCCTAGCAGCATGTCCTGCCAAATATCCGCGAATCACCATCTCTACTTTTAAGGGTTCACAGGCTTTTCCAACCGCCACATTTGGGTCGGGAGTAGCCAAAAGCCAATTGGGCACAATATCGGCAGTTGCCTGAAGCATATGCGCCGCAATTTGATTTAAAATTTGACCCTTGTAAGGAATTCCTTTGGGCATCACCACATCAAAAGCCGAAAGACGGTCGGTGGCAACCATTACTAAAGTGTCATTTTCCAGGGTATACACTTCACGTACCTTGCCTGTATATTTATCTTTTATGCCCTTTAGCAGTAAATCAGATTGCATGAGTGTTTGCATATGCATCAATTGTGGTGTTCGGTTTGTTTGTAGGCTTCAATTACTTGTTTTACCAAGCGATGGCGGATAACATCTTTATCGTCTAAATAAATCATACCAATACCTTTGACATTACCCAACACCAAAATAGCCTCTTTAAGTCCTGAAATTACACGACGGGGCAAGTCAATTTGCCCGGGGTCGCCGGTAATCATAAACTTGGCATTTTTGCCCATTCGCGTCAAAAACATTTTCATTTGATTGTGGGTAGTATTCTGCGCCTCATCCAAAATCACAAATGCCTTGTCCAACGTCCGGCCCCGCATGAATGCCAACGGCGCGATTTCAATCACTCCTTTTTCCAAATGGTCTGCAACTCGGTCATATGGCAACATGTCT
>JBMYLU010000197.1:0-1622 GCA_049596595.1 Flavobacteriaceae bacterium
CTTCCAGTAAGCGCATCGGAGTGGGTTTTTCTTATTGCCTTTATGGGTTGGATGCCCGGACCTTTAGATATCTCAATTTGGCATTCGCTCTGGGCATTGGAAAAGAAAAAAATCGATCCCACTACGAACCTAAAATCTTCGTTGTTTGATTTTAATGTGGGCTATGTGGTAACGCTTATTCTTGGGTGTTGCTTTGTGGTGTTGGGAGCTACTGTGATGTTTGATTCTGGAGTCTCTTTTTCGTCCAACGTGGCAACTTTTGCTGGACAGCTTATTGGTTTGTACACCTCGCTAATGGGAAGCGGTTGGTTTGTCGTTATCGCTATTGCTGCCTTGGCAACCATGTTTAGTACCACCATTACTACCCTCGATGCTTCGCCACGCGTTATGGCGCATACGACAAGATTACTTCACGGAAAATACGGAAATAACCAGCAAAGTTGGCTTGTGCTCCTCACGCTAGGCACTAGTGCTATCTTTTTGTTTTTCGCCTCAGAAATGGGCTTACTGGTAAAGATTGCCACAGTACTTTCATTTTTGACCGCACCTTTTTATGCGGCTGCCAATTTGCGTTTGGTTACAGGCAAACATACGCCTGAGGCACACCGTCCCAAAAAAGGACTACGTATCACAAGTGTGTTGGGCATCTTATTTTTAGTTGGATTTGGTATCGCCTATCTGGTGGTGGTTTTTTGAAACAGCCAAAGTGTTTTGTAAATTTGCATTCTAAATTGCTATATGTCAGAAACAACCACAACAACGGCTCCTGAACGCGCTCCCAAGCCTAAGTGGCTTAGAGTAAAACTACCAACGGGTAAAAAATACACGGAGCTTCGCGGATTGGTTGACAAGTACGAATTGCACACTATTTGCACCTCGGGGAGTTGTCCAAACATGGGTGAATGTTGGGGTGAAGGCACCGCTACCTTTATGATCTTAGGCAATATCTGTACGCGGTCTTGTGGGTTTTGTGGTGTACAAACAGGTCGTCCAGATACCGTAGATTGGGCAGAGCCCGAAAAAGTGGCGCGCTCCATCAAAATTATGGGCATCAAACATGCCGTAATTACATCTGTGGACCGCGACGACCTACCCGACCAAGGTACCATCATTTGGACAGAAACTGTACAGGCGATTCGGCGTATGAACCCCAACACCACGCTAGAAACACTAATTCCCGATTTTCAAGGGCAAGAGCACTTGTTAGACCGCATTGTGGAGGTTGCTCCAGAAGTGGTTTCGCACAATATGGAAACTGTACGCAGGCTTACGCGCGAAGTGCGTATTCAAGCCAAATACGACCGCAGTTTGGAAGTGTTGCGCTACCTTAAAGACCAAGGGGTGCATCGCACCAAATCAGGCTTAATGCTGGGGCTAGGCGAAACCGAAGACGAGGTAATTGCCTCTATGGAAGATTTGGGCAACGCCAAGGTGGATATCATTACGCTGGGGCAATACTTGCAGCCCTCAAAAAAACATTTGCCTGTGGCGGATTTTATCACTCCCGAGCAATTTAAAAAATACGAAACCCTGGGCAAGGAAATGGGCTTCCGACACGTAGAAAGCGGGGCGTTGGTGCGTTCTTCTTATAAGGCGCATAAGCATATTGAGTAGTTAGTTAC
>JBMYLU010000198.1:0-1604 GCA_049596595.1 Flavobacteriaceae bacterium
TCTTTCACTAGAAAGCAGTGTAGCGATGCATTTTTGCCACAATACACTGGTAGAAGCTTCCGTTAATCGTGAGCTATCGGGGTGCTGTAAAGACGCTTCTGAACCCCAACAGCCCGTGCTGAAAAAGCAGTGTTGCGAGATAGCACAATTTACAGCAGATTTTAACGAAACTACGGTAGCTCAAACAGCTATTGCGCTTAGCCAAGTGTTAGTATTTACACCCATAATCCAATTTGAGCTAAATGCATTTAGCAGTACCGCTACACCACATTTTGTTTGGCGCGAACCCCCGCCAAAACCGTATCACATATCCTTACATATTTTATTTGAGCAATACTTGATTTGATTAACAGACGACCTCCGTTTTGTTTGTTTAATTAAAATCATAAAATCATGTTCAAATCTTATTTCACACTATTTCTAATATTAAATTTTAGTGCAGCATATGCACAACACCTTGTTTCTGGATACGTCTATGAACAAGGCGACACTACCCAAACACCACTTGCTGGCGCAAGTGTGTATTGGGAAAATTCATCAACAGGTACAGTAACCAACGATGAGGGGTATTTTTCAATCCTGCACAGGGCAGAAAATACCACCCTCGTGATTTCCTATTTAGGTTTTAAAACCGTCAAGTTTTCCTCGGGATTTCATCAACCTTTCGAGGTGGTTTTAATTCCAGAAGATGCTTCTTCGTTAGATGAAGTAACGGTGCTGCAAAAGCGCAAACCCTTGCAGCGTGCCATTTTTACGCCAAGAAACGTAACAACTATTGGTAGCGACGAGTTACTAAAAGCAGCTTGCTGTAATCTGTCGGAGAGTTTTGAAACCAATCCGTCTATTGATGTAAACTACGCCGATGCGCTTACGGGAACTAAGCAAATTCAAATGTTGGGGCTTACGAGTCCGTATATTTTGTTTACGCAAGAAAACATTCCCAGTTTGCGTGGCAGCAACCAAACTTTTGGATTGACCTTTACACCCGGTACGTGGATTGAGAGCATCCAAATCACTAAAGGTGCAGGCACGGTAACCAGTGGCTACGAAAGTATTTCGGGGCAAATTAACACGGAGCTTATCAAACCGCTGACAGCGCCACCCCTTTTTGTTAATGGTTTTCGTTCGGTAGATGGTCGCACTGAAATCAACCTTCAGGGAAAACACGAGCTTTCGCCAAAGTGGGCAACGACACTTTTTGTACATGGAAACAACAGAAATAAGACTTCTGATAATAATAAGGATGGTTTTTTGGATGCGCCTTTGTCACATCAAGTCAATTTACTAAACCGTTGGCAGTATATTGATGCCGAAAAAGGCTGGGTAGGTTTTGCCAGTTTTAATGTGCTTTCCGACAAAAAGCAAATCGGACAGGTGGCATACAACCCCGACAAACACAAGTTTGGAAACCAATTGTGGGGCGGTGAAATCGAAACGGATAAATGGGGTGTAACGCTTAAAACGGGTTATGTGTTTCCTGACATTCCTTACAAAAGTTTTGGATTTCAAACGTCGATAAGTCGCCACAATCAAAACGCGTATTTTGGGAATAGGCTACACCATGTTTCGTATACCAGCTATTTTCATCATTTGGTGTATCAGTC
>JBMYLU010000199.1:0-1583 GCA_049596595.1 Flavobacteriaceae bacterium
GTCCGCAATTTCAAGGGCTTGCTCGCCATGGTCGGGTTGTGAAATGATAAGGTCATCAATTTCTACGCCCAAACTTTTGGCATAATAGCGGTCAAACGCATGCTCAGCATCAATAAAAGCTGCAATACCCCCTGTTTTTTGACATTCGGCTATGGCGTGAAGCGTAAGGGTTGTTTTTCCTGAAGATTCCGGTCCATATATTTCAATGACACGACCGCGTGGATATCCGCCTACACCAAGTGCAACATCTAGCCCCAAAGACCCTGAAGAGATTGCCTCTACCTGTTCGGTAACGCTGTCTCCCATTTTCATTACGGTCCCTTTTCCGTAGGCTTTATCGAGTTTGTCTAAGGTGAGTTGAAGTGCTTTTAATTTTGCGTCTTTTTCGTTGCTCATGCTTCATTTTTTAGCTTCCTGCTAAAGTACAATTTTTCTATGGCTCTACCCTTTTTTGTGCGCATTTTTAATTTGATACCTTTGCCAAGTAATCTTAATCCTGTATAGCATGCAACTGTACAACACATTAAGCGCACAAGAACGCGCTGCTCTTATTGACCAGGCAGGCGAAGAACGCCTGACCTTATCGTTTTATGCCTATGCACACATTGGCAACCCACAACTGCTTCGTGACCATCTTTTTATTTCGTGGAATGCCCTAAACGTTTTGGGGAGAATTTATGTTGCTAACGAAGGTGTAAACGCCCAGCTTTCGGTACCCGCGCCCAAGTTTGAAGCCTTTAAAGCCCACTTGGATAGTATTGATTTTTTAAAGGGAATTCGACTCAATATTGCCATTGAGCAAGACAATAAATCCTTTTTGAAACTCAAGGTAAAAGTGCGCAACAAAATTGTTGCTGATGGCTTAAATGACGACAGCTTTGATGTAACCGATATAGGAGTTCATTTGAGTGCTGCAGCGTTTAATGCCCTAACTAGTCAAGACGATACCGTTGTGGTGGATATGCGCAATCATTACGAAAGTGAAATTGGGCATTTTGAGGGCGCCATCACCCCAGATGTGGATACGTTCCGCGATTCATTACCCATCATTGAAAAAGAACTTTCTGAACACAAGGAAGACAAAAACCTAGTGATGTATTGCACGGGTGGTATTCGTTGCGAAAAAGCAAGTGCTTATTTTAAGCACAAAGGGTTTAAAAAGGTGTATCAACTAGAGGGAGGTATCATTGAATATGCCCGACAAGTAAAAAACCAAGGGCTTGAGAACAAGTTTGTTGGTAAGAATTTTGTTTTTGATGAGCGCCGAAGCGAAGCGATTTCGGAAGACGTTATTGCCGAATGCCACCAGTGTGGTGCGCCATGTGATACGCACGTAAATTGTGCCAACGAAGGTTGCCATTTGTTATTTATTCAATGCCCCTCATGTGCTGAAAAATTCAACCATTGTTGCTCGGACTCTTGTGCTGAAATAGTTGCATTGCCTTATGAAACGCAAAAAGCCCTGAGAAAAGGCAAGCACAACAGCAATAAAATTTTTAAAAAAGGACGTGCGCACCACCTGAAGAAAATATCCCAATCGTGACAAAAAATATTTGTCTTATTGCCTCAGTAATGTTGTTTTT
>JBMYLU010000200.1:0-1524 GCA_049596595.1 Flavobacteriaceae bacterium
GCGCTACACCCCATTACCAACGAAAAAGTACCCATTTGGATTGGCGATTATGTGTTGGCAGGGTATGGAACGGGCGCGGTGATGGCAGTGCCTTGTGGCGACCAGCGGGATTTTGATTTTGCCACACATTTTGGCTTGCCTATCAAAAATATTTTTAAAGATGTAGATGTTTCCAAAGCAGCATTTGCTGACAAAGAAAATACGGTTATTGCGAATTCAACTTTTCTTAACGGACTTTCATCTGCCGAGGCTACACAAAAAGTAATCGAACAGCTTATTGAAAGGGGCATGGGCGAGGGTGCAACCACCTATCGCTTGCGCGATGCGGTGTTTAGCCGTCAACGATATTGGGGCGAACCCATTCCGGTGTATTACGTGGATGGACAACCCCATCTTGTACCCGACGATTGCTTGCCATTAGCGTTGCCCGAAGTGTCTAAATATTTGCCCACCTCCGATGGAGCACCGCCACTTGGAAATGCTACGGAATGGGCATGGGATACCGCACAAAACAAGGTGGTTTCAAACGAAAATATTGACCATAAAACCGTTTTTCCGTTAGAGAAAAACACGATGCCGGGTTGGGCAGGAAGTTCATGGTATTTTAACCGCTACATGGATGCGCACAATACAGCTGCGTTTGCCAGCAAAGAAGCGTTGGACTATTGGAAAGAAGTGGATTTGTATTTGGGAGGAAGTGAGCATGCCACCGGTCATTTGCTGTATTCCCGTTTTTGGCAGTATTTCTTGTACGATTTTGACTTGGTTCCTGTGGAAAATTTTGCCAAAAAGCTTATCAACCAAGGAATGATTTTAGGGGAGAGTGCGTTTATTTATCGCGTTCCCGACACACAAACGTACTTGTCCAAAGGACTATGTAAAGACCAAAAGGTGATTCCTGTCCACGTAGATGTGTCGTTGGTTTCAGCGCAAAATGCGTTGGATATTGAAGGGCTAAAGCAATGGCAACCTCATTTTGCCGATGCCACTTTTGAAAAGGAAGATGGGAAGTTTTTTGTAGGTCGTGAGGTTGAGAAAATGTCAAAATCCAAATACAATGTGGTTAACCCCGATGCTATTTGCGACCAGTACGGCGCGGATACCCTTCGTATGTACGAAATGTTTTTGGGTCCTATTGAGCAAGCCAAACCGTGGAATACGGCTGGGATTTCCGGAGTGAGCAATTTCTTAAACAAGCTCTGGCGTTTGTTTCACAACGGAGATGATTTTGCTGTTAGCGACGAAAATCCTTCAAAAGAATCACTTAAAACCTTACACAAAACCATTGAAAAGGTAACACAAGACATTGAGCAGTTTTCGCTCAACACTTCGGTGAGTGCCTTTATGATTGCCACTAACGAGCTGACTTCTCAAAAGTGTAATCACCGTGAAATTCTGGAACCGCTTACAGTATTGCTTGCGCCTTTTGCTCCGCATATTTGCGAGGAGTTATGGTCGCTTTTGGGGTATAACGAATCGGTTACTACGATGGGCTCCAAAGAAGGCATTATGCATGTGTCCATG
>JBMYLU010000201.1:0-1520 GCA_049596595.1 Flavobacteriaceae bacterium
TAACAAATGAAACAAATTTATACTTTTTTGAATTTAGCAGCTTTAATGCTTTCCCTCTGGTGCGCGTTTGCAACACGTACCTTTTTTAAGCAAGGTTAGTCACGCGTCACAGACGCGCGCCAGGGTGAATAAAACGACACCATTTCGCTTCTGGTGCGCTCCATTTTTTCTACCCCTCTAAGCCAATAAACCTATTTCCCCAATACTTTCCGATTCACCCCCAACACAAATTGGGTGTAGTAAGCATTCCAAAAATCACGAGTGATGTGCTCGCTGCCCGCTACGCCAACCGATTTAAAAAAGGCATAGGCGGTGTTTGGGTCGTATTGATCCAGAAAGGCTTTTGCTTCAGGCAAATAGGTGTAGTGCCAAGGCTCGTAGGCAAATCCGGTGCGGGAGGCATCAGGGGTATAAACCAAATAAAATCCAAAGCGGTGGGCGTTGGCTTGCATCCATTGGTGTAGGGGCGCAAATGGGCCGTTGCCGTGAAATTTTTCGGGTACCAATAGGCGTTTTTGATTGGGTGCGTTGCCATCGGTAATGTCAATGTCGGTGCCCCAATGGTGGCGCGAAGTGCCGGGAATAGTGGAGTACTCCAAAATACGCTGAATGGCAGCCGTGGGTGTCAGCTCCTCAGCGGTGTAGCGGGTGTATTTGTCCTCAAAAATCTGTTGTTGGCGTGCAAACGAACGGTATGCCGAAACCAGTTGTAAATCGATGCCGTCTTGTAGTGCAGCAGCTTGCATGGCGCAAAATGCATCGGCTGTGTTGGGTGTCAGTTGGTATGTTTCTAGCGTTGTCAGGTGGCTTTCATCTATCCCAATGAGGTGGGTGATATTGATTTGCCCCCATACCATTTGACACATCAAAACAAAAATTAGGCTTCGTCGCATAGTTGTTTTATCATGTTATAGTGCGTTCCTCCATAGGGCAGTTCAAAAGTCTCGCCTTGTTTTTGGTAGCCACAGGCTTCGTAAAAAGGCACGGCAATTAGGCGCGCGTTCAACCATACCGTACAAATATGTTGTTGGCGCACATACTGTTCGGCATGGGCAACGAGTTGCTTGCCAATGCCTTGACCTTGAAAATATTCCAATACCGCCATGCCACGAAGTTGTACGCTTTCTGGTTTGGGTAGCAACGTCAATACCCCAACAAGGGTTTCGTTTGCAAATGCGCCAAAATGCAAGGTATTTGGTTCGTCGTCAAAATCAAAGGCACAGCTTTCTAGTGGCAATCCGTTGCGCAACACGGGGTGGCGCACCGCATAGGTGTCTTTCGTACAGATGGCTTTTAGTTGTATGTTTGTGGTTTGTTGCAAAAACTATGAAGGTTGACTTTCGATTTTTAAAAGTAGCGAATATACCCGAAATCCTCCCGCTAATCCAAGATTTCACGCAGCACAAATATGCAGATGAAGTGCACAAGCAGCGGTTTGTTGCCATGTTTGCCCATGAATACGACTAGTTTACTCACATACGATAGCCCAACGGGTGAAACGCAAAGTTCACCCATAGTGT
>JBMYLU010000202.1:0-1509 GCA_049596595.1 Flavobacteriaceae bacterium
ATTTTTTACTTAAGTAATCAGCAACACTTTCGCTAGTAGCATTTATTGCCTCGCTACCTTCTTCCCAGTTGGCAGGACATACTTCGCCGTGCTTTTGGTTGTGTGCAAGCGCATCTACCAAACGAATAAACTCACCAACATTACGTCCAATAGGTTTATTGTTGATACTTTCGTGTTGTACAATTCCGTCTTCATCGATAAGGAATGTGGCGCGGTTTGGCACGTTGTCACCGTCCATTAGCACTACATCGTATTCTTCGTTGTATTGGTGATTTTCCCCGTCTAAAACGCCCAAAATGGAAGATAAATTGCGGTTGCTATCAGCCAATAAGTTATAGGTTACACCTTCAATACCACCGTTGTCTTTTGGAGTGCTTAACCAAGCGAAGTGCACTTCTGCCGTGTCGCACGATGCACCAATAACAATGGTGTTTCTTTTATCAAACTCGGGCAGTGCTTCTTGAAAGGCGTGCAACTCTGTTGGGCACACATAGGTGAAGTCTTTTGGATACCAAAACAACAGTACTTTTTTCTTGTTGTTTACGGCTTCTTCAAGCACGTTAATCTGGATGGTGTCACCCATCTCATTCATTGCATTCACAGTTACATCAGGGAATTTTTTTCCTACAATAGCCATAATTTTTGTTTTTAAATTGAGTATCAAAAATAGACAAATAAGCTGCAATACGAATGCAACTATATTTTAATTTTCTATTAAAGCATAAGTAGCCTCAATGCACCGATTTGAGTTGCTTGATTTTAAATCCAATAGCAGCATAAAGTAGTGTAGTAAAAGGGCTAAGCCAATTAAAAATAGCGAATACAAAATACTCGGCTACCGAAACGCCCAACACTCCCGACTGGTAGGCGCCACAGGTATTCCAAGGCACTAAAACGGAGGTTACCGTACCCGAATCTTCTAGCGTACGACTAAGGTTTTCCGGTGCCAGTCCACGGTCTTTGTAGGCTTTAGCAAACATTTTACCGGGAACCACTAAAGAAAGATATTGATCGGATGCGGTTACGTTTATCGCCAAACAGGAAGCCACCGTACTGGCAAACAGCTGGAAGGTGTTTTTTGCCCATTTTAACAATGCTGCGCTAATGGCTTCGAGGGCACCAATAGCATCCATAATACCGCCAAAAACCATGGCACAAATTATCAACCAAATCGTTCCTAGCATCCCAGACATTCCTCCCGATTGAAATAAATCGTTCAATAACGGATGACTCGTTTCTATGGTGGTAGAAACCGTCATTGAGTCCATAATAACTTGATAGGTATTTTGCCACGACAACACCTCTTGACCGCTCAATAGCGCCACAAGCGATTGCTGAAAAATAAGGGCAAAGAGTGCACCCAAAAGCGTTCCCACAAGCAATGCGACTAGGGGCGGTGTTTTGCGAGCAATCATCACCACAACCAAAACAGGTACTACAAACAAAAAAGGGCTAATCACAAAACGTTCTTGTATTGCTGCCAACATGGTGTCGGTTTGTGCCACGGAA
>JBMYLU010000203.1:0-1462 GCA_049596595.1 Flavobacteriaceae bacterium
GCACTATAGCCCGTGTAACTGATATCGAATTTGAAAAATATAAAGAAGATGTTGATTTTCAGGCTTTGGGAATAGATGAGCTTGTTTCTCCAGAAGAGTTAGCAGCAGAAGAAATTCAATTGCTTATTCACCAATCTGCCTTTGAAAACAGCCATGAGTTTGAAGATGGTGCGCTGACCATGATGGGTACTACGCTGGAAGACGATGCTCCTTTTGTGGGGAAAACGGTACGTCAAGCGGCGGCTGTGTTTCCCGGAGTGCATTTTATGCCTATTGCCATAAAGCGCGCAGAGTCCACTACCACCATAATTCCCAGAGGAGATACCTGTTTTCAAAAAGGCGATCAGGTGTATTTTACGACCCTTCCGCAAGGGGTTAATGAATTGTACAGCCTTACGGGCGAGGTTAAAAATAAAATTAAAAATGTAATGATTTTGGGCGGAGGTCGTGTGGGCTATAAAACCGCCGAAGATCTCTGTAAGCGCGGGATTAACGTTAAACTTATTGAGCTTGACAAAGAGCGTGCTATTGAAATGGCAGAACGCTTACCCGATACACTTATCATTCACGGCGACGGACGAAATGTTGAGTTACTCCTAGAAGAAAACCTCGACGAAATGGATGCGTTTTTGGGAGTAACCAATGATGCCGAAACCAATATCATGTCGTGCCTTATGGCAAAGTCCAAACAAGTGCCAAAAATTATTGCGCTTATCGAAAATATGGACTATTTCGAGCTGACTAAATCTATTGGTGTAGACACACTTGTCAATAAAAAAATGCTCACAGCAAATACCATTTTCAGATACATTAGAAGGGGAGAGGTGGTCGATTTGGCGAAACTCAACAATATGGATGCCGAAATTGTGGAATTTAAGGTGCAGTCTGGAGCTAAAGTTATCGGCAAAGCCATTAGAGATTTGGACTTTCCCAAAATGGCTACTATTGGAGGCGTAATTCGCGATGGCGCTGGCGTTATTGCACTTGGCGACTTTGTTATTCAAGAAAATGATTTGGTCTTAGCTTGTTGTATGCCACAGTCCATAAAACGGGTTGAGCAACTTTTTTTGTAACCAATGAAAGGCTTTAATACCAAACTTATCGTACATATTTTAGGACTGCTGTTGCTGTTCAACTCCTTGTTTATGGGGATTGCTACGCTTTGCAGTTATTTGTTTGATGATGGCGTAGAGCTAGGAATGCTATATGCATTGCTAGTAAATGTAGGCGCAGCTGTTTTGGCTATGGGCTTAACATTTAACCATAAGAAAGAAATTAAAAAACGAGAAGGATATGTTATAGTTGTTTTTGGTTGGCTTACCATGGTTGTTTTTGGCATGCTTCCTTTTGTGTTCACGCAAACGGTTTCGACTTTTTCAGATGCACTTTTTGAAACCATGTCGGGCTATACGGCTACTGGAGCAACTATTATGGACGATATTGAGTCCCTACCAAAAAGTAT
>JBMYLU010000204.1:0-994 GCA_049596595.1 Flavobacteriaceae bacterium
TTAAACTGTCGTTTTCAGCTTTAAGTTCTTTAACCGAATTGACCAAGGCAGCTGTAATGGGACGGTCTGAGAGCGTAAGGTAACCACGGCTATCTATACCTACTGCTTCTGGAATATTTGCCTGTACGTTTTGGGCTGAAAAACCACTGTAGCTGTTTTCCGTTTCTAGCGTCGAAAGTTCATTCCAAGTATAATTAATAGGAGTTAGCCCCAAAATGGCATCTAATCCTCTCTTAAAATTACCCGAAATATTTTTTAAGCGCTCATCTGAAGATACCAACAAATTTCCACTTGAATCTGTTTTTACATCCCCTGCGCCTAAACCCCGAATACGCGCAAGACCAACAACGTCAAGAGGGCGAGTGGGCCCAGAAGTGCCGATTCCAATATCGCCACTACGTTCTATGACCAAGGCGTTAGATTTTGAGCTAGTATCAAACACAAGGTCGTTTCCATCATCCCCGCCACCACTATACTCTGCACGAATCCAGTGCATTTTCCATCCTCCATCATAAAAAACTATCATGTCTTTGTCAGCTCCAGTACTGTGAAAACCAATGTCTCCTTGGTCTCTTAAATCCAGGGTGTGACTTGGCGTATTGGTACCAATACCAATGTTGCCATTAGATCTTATTACCATTTTGGGATCACCCAAAGTGCCATTCCTATCGGTATAAAAAGAAAGATAAGAGTCCCTTTCTGACGTTGAGGTGTAGTCAGACGCCTTGTTTAATTGTATGCCTCCAGCATAATTATCCCCGTCAAATCCAAAAAAAACACCAGCCGTCTCATCCGTTGAGCCAGCTGAATTAGCACTTTTGTTTTCTATTAAAAGACGTACTGAACCACCATCCGCATCTCTTGTGATATGCAAAGCTTCGTCTGGATTCGAAGCGCCAATCCCAACGTTGCCTGCATTTTCAATATGTAAGATATTGTTGGTAGTGTTGGATTTTATTTCTAGATCTCGTCCTTCTTGAAATTCAATTTCGTA
>JBMYLU010000205.1:0-662 GCA_049596595.1 Flavobacteriaceae bacterium
TGAGATAAGTCCAACTGAAAAGCATAGAATTCAACACCAAGAAGAAGCTGAAAAACTTGACGAAATAATTGAACTCTTAAAAGAAATTCAAGAATTATGAATTTGATTAAATTCTATAAATCAAAAAACTACATAAAAATTATACTAACATTCATCTCAATTATTGCAAGTATTTTTACTGTTTCAATTATTACAATATTTAGCCTTGGAATATTTGTTTTTGGACCATTAGAGGAGATTGAACAAGAAACATATAGAAAAGAGAATCACTATCTATCTCATGAGCATCAGATGGAACAAATGGACAAGATAATAGATGAGTTAAATAGAATTAAAGAAGATAAAAAAGTGCGGGTGAAGGGACTCGAACCCCCATGCTGTTAGGCACTAGATCCTAAGTCTAGCGTGTCTACCAATTTCACCACACCCGCAAAAAGGAGAACAAATATAAATAAGTTTTTAAATATAAATTAACTATGAGTACATTATCTGATAAGGAAAAACAGAATTATTTAAATCAACTTTTTGAATTTCTAGAATTACCATCTATTAGTGCTGATTCAAGATACAAGAAGACTATGGAAGAGACTGCCGAATGGTTATCTAATCAACTCATAAACTCAGGCTGTGATTCATCTAAAATTTACTCAACCAATGGACAC
>JBMYLU010000206.1:0-637 GCA_049596595.1 Flavobacteriaceae bacterium
CAAACTTTGGGTCGGTGGCTAATGCACGTGCAATTTCGGTACGACGGCGTTCACCCCCCCTAGCTTACGGCAAGGAAATGTAGTTATTGTGAATGCGCCCGATTCTTGGCCACCATAAAAAGCGTAAAGCAAGCCTTCTATATTTTCGATGGATTCATTCAGGGCACAAATTCCGCCACTTATCACTACGGTAACTAGGTTGCTATTGGCTTGTGAAAGCATATTTATCAGCTCTTGTTGACGCCCTGGAAGCTGTGATGAATTGGATGCTCTGTCTTTACTTTCTCCTTCTTGAGACCCGTCCAAACCTCCGATAAAAATCACCACATCCGAAGCTTTTGCAGCCGATATAGCAGCATCAAAACCGGTACGATCTTCCGAATTGATATCACAGCCTTTTGCGTAATTAATTTTTACATCAGGGGCGACTTTAGTGACTCCTTCAAGAACCGAGACCGTGTATATGGGGTTAACGGTGCTACTTCCGCCAGCATCAACAGGCAAAACAGCTGCGTTGGGCCCTATTAATGCAATGGAGCCTGTCTTTTTGAGGGGTAAAATATTTTCTTTGTTCTTCAAAAGCACCAAGGATTTTTGTGCGCCTTCTCGACAAAGAGCTATTGCCTCATTGCTAGAA
>JBMYLU010000207.1:0-323 GCA_049596595.1 Flavobacteriaceae bacterium
ATCTTAGCATCAGCCATAAATTTTAAGAGATTTTTTGAAGCGCCTTTTTCAATCTTTTCAAACGTTTCACTTATTTTTTCAAGGCTATCTTCAATCTCTATGTAATCATTTTTTCCAAAATAAACTCTGTAAGCTGGATCTAATTTTTTCAAGTTATAGAAGTCACTAACAGATTTGCCAAAGTCATTAAAATATTTCTCAAAAACATCTGGCATCCAATACCATGAAGGTCCCATATCAAAAGTGAATCCATTAGCTTCAAATTTTCTAGCCCTTCCACCAAATGAAGAGTTTTTTTCAAATACAGTTACATCATACCCCTT
>JBMYLU010000207.1:333-611 GCA_049596595.1 Flavobacteriaceae bacterium
GTTGCAGCAGAGATAGAGGAGAAGCCAGAACCAATAATTAAAATTTTTTTAGTCATTTTTTGAGGTGACGTAGTCATAAACAATAGATCCAAGGACTACAATCATTGATAGAATAACTATAAAAGCAACAAACGATTTACTCATGTTAAAAATATTGAATGATAAAAGTATAAAATATCGTAGATTTAGTTCAATTATGATTGGAATTTTAGATAAGAAATTTTTATTTGCAATAATTATTTTAACATCTTGTAATCAAAAAATTGAATCTAATACTG
>JBMYLU010000208.1:0-565 GCA_049596595.1 Flavobacteriaceae bacterium
GAAAAACGTGTTGTTATCGATGCCATGCTTTGGCGTCCTGTAGGTGAAACAACAGGAACATTAGAAGTGGTTTTATCAAACACTACGGGATTTTATAACGAAGCGGTTCCCTATATTGAAGGTGCAACCGTCACCCTAAAGAACCAAGATGTGGTTTTCACGGCTCAAGAAAATGAAAAAGGACACTATAAAGCTGAGAATATTCCGGTTTTGTTGGATGAAACTTTTGAATTAGCAGTCACTATTGAGGGGACTACCTACTCTGCATCAGAAAGCCTGGTACTTTCTGTCCCAATTGACAGCATCACCCAAGGGAAAGAAACGTTGATTTCGGGCGAAGAAACGGAAGCCATTGTTCAATTCACCGACCGTACTGAAGAAGGGAATTACTACGTTATGGATTTTGGGTACAATAATTTATTTGTTACTCGTGATGAATTTTACAATGGAGAACAACTTACTTTTTCGTTTTTCTACGATAAATATTTTCCGAAAAATACGCCAAATCCCATCCATTTAATGGGTGCAAACAAAGCCTTTTACACTTATATGCAAATTCTTATTT
>JBMYLU010000209.1:0-536 GCA_049596595.1 Flavobacteriaceae bacterium
ACCGAAGTGACTTTTGATCGCGGTGGTTACCTTTATCACGGAAGAGTTAAATCATTAGCAGAAGGCGCGCGCGAAGGCGGCTTAAAATTCTAAAAATATGTATCAAGATTATAAAAACGTAGAACTAGTTAAGCCGGGCGGACTCGAATTGAAAGATCGTTTAGTCGGGGTGCAGCGTGTAACTAAAGTGACCAAAGGTGGACGTGCTTTTGGATTTTCTGCCATTGTGGTGGTTGGAGATGAGCAAGGGGTCGTTGGACACGGTTTAGGAAAATCTAAAGATGTTGCCAGTGCCATTGCTAAAGCGATCGAGGACGCTAAAAAGAATTTAGTGCGTATTCCTTTGAATAAGGCAACCTTGCCTCATGAACAAAAAGGAAAATACGGCGGAGCACGTGTAACCTTGATTCCTGCCGCAGCGGGTACTGGAGTTATTGCTGGTGGAGCTGTTCGTGCGGTAATGGAAGCTGTGGGTGTACATGATGTATTGTCGAAGTCTCAAGGGTCTTCAAATCCACACAATGTGGTTAAGGCGA
>JBMYLU010000210.1:0-502 GCA_049596595.1 Flavobacteriaceae bacterium
CGCTCATATTCTTATCAAGCGATAATGGACCCGTTTTAAACGACGGCTATCTAGATGACGCCGTCGAAAAGCTTGGCGACCATACGCCAACAGGCGGGTTAAGAGGCGGAAAGTATAGTTTGTATGAGGCTGGCACTCGTGTTCCCTTTGTCACGTATTGGAAAGGAACCATTGATCCTGGTACTTCGGATGCCATTATCTCACAAGTGGATTGGCTATCGTCACTGGCCAGTATGATGGGAGATGAAAAACCAGAGCTAGACAGCGAAAACCATATGAATCTACTGCTTGGTAAAACATCAGCAGGGCGAGAAGATGTGGTGTTGGAAGCAACTTCCAGAATGGCTTACCGTCATGGCGATTGGGTATTGATTCCGCCCTATCCTGGACCTAAAATGTTTGTGACAAAAGGCATTGAAACAGGAAATGCAGAGGAATATCAGCTATACAATCTGGCAGAGGATATTTCACAAGAAAATAATCTGTCGGAGAAAATGCCTAA